>JBGTEN010000122.1:0-4998 GCA_041747755.1 Arenibacter sp.
TTCGGAGCAGACCATGTAGTTTTGGCATCAAATACCACTGTGAAAACCATTTCTGAAATTACCAACGGAGATCTATGCGATGCCGTATTTGATGCTACCGGACATAAAGGCGCGTTGGAGGCAGGCATAAACTATATGGCCAATGGCGGACGTTATGTACTAGTGGGACTTTCCAAAGGGGAACTTACTTTTATGCATCCTGCCATTCATGCTAAAGAAACCACTTTACTCTGTAGTAGAAATGCAACTTTAAAGGATTTTCAGTATGCCATAACTGTTCTTGAAAATGGACTATTCCCCACCGCTTCATATATAACCCATACTATGGGCTATGAGGATCTGATAGCGAATTTTGACCAATGGCTGGATCCTGCAAACGGAGTCATAAAAGCGACAGTTACTTTTTAAATCAAGGAAATAGCTATTTTTAACCTTACATATCCTATAAATAGAAGTTCATGAGTAATTCATACGTAAAAATTCATCCTAAAGATAATGTTCTCGCTGCCTTAAAAGATTTGGAATCGGGAACAAACATTATACACGGAGAAGAAAGCTTTCAGGTGATTGGAAAGATTCCTGCAAAACACAAGTTTGCTATAATAGATTTTGAAAAAGGCGACCCCATACTCATGTACGGTTGTCTGGTTGGTAGAGCCACCCAGTCCATTAAAAAAGGAGCGCAATTGACTACCGATAATGTGGTACACGACTCAGAGGCTTACGGGGTCACAGGGGAAAGAACTACTTGGCAGGCTCCGGATATCAGTAAATGGAAAAATCGGACCTTTAATGGCTACCACAGAGCAGATGGCAGTGTTGGTGTGGCAAATTATTGGTTAGTCATCCCCTTGGTTTTCTGTGAAAATCGAAATGTAGAGGTTATGAAACAAACCTTGTTAAAGGCTTTGGGCTATTCGGTTAGCAGTGATTTTATAGTGGATATGGATACCTTGATTACCCAGTACAAAAACGGGGCAAACGAAGCTGATTTATTGGATGCTAACCTCATTAAAACCTCAGAAGAGATTAAATTGAATCGCACCTTTCCCAATGTGGATGGTATTAAATTTCTAAACCACGACGGGGGTTGTGGCGGCGACCGACAAGATTCAGATACGCTGTGCCATTTGCTTGCCGGGTATATTACCAATCCCAATGTAGCCGGAGCCACCGTACTCAGTTTGGGCTGTCAACATGCGCAATTTCAAATCTTAGAAGAAGCGATAGCGCAGCGCGATCCCAATTTCTCCAAACCGCTGCATGTCATGGAACAACAGAAAAGCAAAAGTGAGCGCCATTTTATTGAAGAAGCTATTAAAAAGACTTTTTTAGGATTAATAGAAGCCAATAAGGTAGTACGACAACCCGCACCGCTGAGTCACCTAGCCTTGGGACTTGAGTGCGGCGGATCGGATGGTTTTTCAGGAATTTCCGCAAACCCTGCTTTGGGGTATACTTCTGATCTTTTGGTTGCTCTGGGAGCCACTACCATTTTATCTGAATTCCCTGAACTCAATGGCGTGGAGCAAGAATTATTAAATCGGTGTGAAACCCTTGAAAGTGCTAAAAAGTTTTCCGCCCTCATGAACGCTTATTCCAAAAGAGCGGTTGCGGTGGGCTCCGGATTTGAGAATAATCCTTCACCGGGAAACATAAAAGATGGTTTAATTACCGATGCGATGAAATCGGCCGGTGCCGCCAAAAAAGGAGGCACTTCGCTGGTTACGGATGTATTGGATTATCCTGAAAAAGTTACAAAAAAAGGACTCAACCTGTTGTGTACTCCGGGCAATGATGTAGAAAGCACCACCGGCTTGGCAGGTGCAGGGGCTACCCTAATTGCCTTTACCACAGGATTGGGTACCCCTACCGGAAATCCTATAGCACCGGTCATCAAGGTTTCAAGTAACAACACCCTATCAGAGCGGATGAAGGATATTATAGATTTTAATGCCGGCTCAATAATCACCGGAGAAGATACGATTGAAACTAAAGGCGAAGCTTTATTGGAGTATATCATTAAAGTGGCCAGTGGTGAGGAAACCACTGCGGCGGTACGTTTAGGACAAGATGATTTTATTCCCTGGAAGCGGGGGATTTCGTTGTAGCTTTTATTGTAAAAAATTGTGGCGGCATTAACTAGATCGGATGCTTGCGCCAACATAAATATAAGGCACGGAAGACATTTCCGCGCCATCGGTGTATTTGGGAGTGCGGCACCATAAACTCTTATGGGCACTCGTCATAGACGAGCGCTAGCGAGGGATATTACTTTTATGGCACTCGTCGCAGACGAGCGCTAGCCCTGTAGAAGATACGATGAATTCAGTACATTAAAACTAAAAACATGCAAAGGATCATTCTATCCATTATTGGCATTATTATTCGAGTTTTAAGAGGAGATTTAAAGCACTTCTCTTGGAAAGAGATAATAAAAGATGCAGAACATAACAAAGACTTAGGTTTTGAAAATATTATATACTTTTTCATAACAATAGGTTTGTTATTTGCTATTTATACGATAACTAATAAACACTGGTAGAATTGTAATATAGTGTATGAGGCACTAGTAGAGATAGGTTTCTATTTCTAGGGCGGTGGTGAGCCCGATAGCGCGGATTTGCAATCCGTGCAATCTATAAATAAGAAGGGTGCGAGCGTGATGCTGGCTCAAATGAAGGGGAAATTGTTAAGAAGTAAAAGGCACGTAAAACATTTCCACGCCATCGGGGAATTTATAAGTCAATATTTAAATCAGGTGTGGAAGGTGTAGTAAATTCAGCAAGTGATAGAATCGAATAAAAAAACAGCAATGAGTAAAAAAAAATATATTATACTAGTTTTATTTGGGTTAACGTGCTTTTTTGTTTTTGTGATTTATAATAATATTAAAGAGTCAAATATATTGCACCAAGATGGGCAAATTACGGAAGGTGAAATAATTGAATTTAAACATTTAAAAAAATCTTCTTATTCACTGATTTACAAGTATGAAGCTTATGGGAATTTTTATCAAAATTCTGTTCCGACGTTATTTTTCAAATGCGACGATAACAATGTCTCAGGTTGTTTAGGTAAAAAATTCAATATTATTTATTCCAAATCTGACCCTTCAATAAGTGATATTGATCTCGAAAAATATAATAAGTACAAAGGAATGCACTTATTTTATTGAACAATTCCCGATAGCGCGGATTTGCAATCCGTGCAATCTATAAATAAGAAGGGTGCGAGCGTGATGCTGGCTCAAATGAAGGGGAAATTGTCAAGAAGTAAAAGGCACGGAAAAAGTTTGTGGTGGTAATAACACTTGTCTGCGACGAGTGCTAGCGGGGGAGTTTGTACTCCAATTATTTTCCGTTAGGACTAACCTTCGTATCACCAACTACTTTCCGTTTCGCTTTTTTTATCTACACCTGAACTTGAAACGGACGAAGCAGTGCCGGACTCTTGGATCTTTATCATGCCACCAGACACCACAAACTTCATCGCTTCAGAAGCCTCGATATTTATTCGCGTAATATCCTTAACCGGAACGATATACACATTGCCCGAAAAGTTATACGAATGCGGGGCGTACACCGCCACTTTTTGTGTACCAATTCCCAACTTACTTAAATCATCTTCTGTTATAAATCCTATCCGCTCCACATCAGATTCTTTACTGATGCGAAAGAGAACCGGAGTATTCAAATTTTTTTCTTTGCCCATAACAGTACTAAAAATATCTTTAAATGCCGGGTAGATATAGCGGGTAAGCGGAAACTTATGAAAGAATCTATCAATTAACAGCCAAAAAGATCTAAAGATTACTGTGGAGCCTAAATAGCCTAGTAGAATAATACCAAACAGTAGAATAACAACACCAAGACCAGGAATCTTCCCAATGGTTTTGAAGTTTGGATTTAATCTGCTATCTATAAAATCAAAAGCCCAATAGATTGTAAATGCAGTTAGCACAATGGGTAGAAATAGGAATAGTCCCTGAAAAAAATAGGTAATCAGTCTGCTGTAGACTTTACCGGAAGAAATATTCAGTAAGCTCCCGCGCTTCATTTTCGTTACCATTTAGGTTCTAAGAAACATTCGTTATCATCAAATCTACGTATAAAACCACGATGAAGGTGTCACTACGCAATGGCCAAATTTTATCCCCATACTTTGTTAGCTTGATTCCGCATTACACGATAACCGCGGAACAAGCCACAAAACCCAGTAGGGAAAAATACGGATTATTCTTTTCACCACCTAGCTTTGGTTTGTACTATTCCACATCCCGTATATACAACTAAAAAAGTTCAACCCCTAAGATTGGTTCCATGGATTGTGGTTATGAAAATCAAGAATCGGAAATCGTGCCTGATACGCCAAATTTTTTGTCAGGCTAGAGTCAAGCAGTTTTTCAAAAGTATTGCGTTTCCGCTTTGAGAGCGCGATGCGATAAGCCCCAATTGAGTCTACAAACTGATCAATGCACTTTTGCAGATTTTCATCACACACTATATAATAAAAGGATTGTTTGATGTTTACTTCTATTGCTGCAATTTTTGAGAATGCCTCGATAAATAAAACCTGTATTTCGGATAAGGATAAGGCCCTTTCATCCTATATCAGTTTTAATTTTCAATGCTAATCTGTTCCTTAGTAAGGATTTCAATAATTAAAATTTATTTATCGTTAACTATTTAAAGTTATTAATTATGAAACAACCAAGGGCTCTTAAACGATTTAGACGTCGTGCCGAAAACAATTAAAAATGTATTGCTATTAGCAAGCTATTGGCACCAATAACAATGAAAGCCCAACAAATGTATCACCTGCATGAAGATGTGGTAAAACCATCGATGACCATGGAATATAAGGCCTTACTAAAAGAAGTTGGCCAACTTGTGAAGGAAAATCCATTAGAAGATTTAACTATGTCGGGCTGCCGTGCATCCTCAAGTTGAATTAGCTATGGACAAATGAAAGCTCTCTAACTTTAATTAAAAAAAC
>JBGTEN010000123.1:0-16034 GCA_041747755.1 Arenibacter sp.
TTTTTTTTAAGTTGTAGGTTATGATTGTACTAAAATGTAATTGGATTTTGAGGAATTCTAAAATAATTTATTTTAAAAAAAGCCTAAGGCTGCCAATATAAGGCAAACCACTACGGCAAGCAGAATGCCAATAAGCACTACAACCATAAAGCTAAGGAACCCATTTAACACCTTAGTGCCAAAGGTAATTTCATCTTCCATAATGTTAATGTTTTATCTAATTTACACAATATTAGGGATATATAATGTACTGAGATTTAGATTTCGACTAAATACAAGTGCCATATTGTACTATTCGGTTATCCAATTGATTTAATCGATAAACAGTGAGCGAAAATTTTATTTGACTGTATTATCCTTACTAAATTTTAAACTCAGCTCTTCCAAAGACTGTCCCTTAGTCTCCGGCATCATAAATAGAACAAATAGTAATTGTAAGACCATCATAAAGGCAAAAAAGATAAAGATTGGCCATGGATTCTCTTTAAATATACCATCAGTGCTATCCAAAAATATAGGGGTTATTAAGGTTATGATTGCAGCAAAAACCCAGTGGACCCCAGTTCCCCAGGACTGACCGTAGGCTCTAACTTTGTTCGGAAAAATTTCTGATATAAACACCCATATTACTGCACCCTGACCTATAGCATGGGAAGCAATAAAAACTAAAATAAATGTAAGTAACAAAGCGGAGCTTGCCCCGGTGTAGAAGCACCATCCTACCATGGATAAACTTATAATATAACCGATAGAACCAATTTTCATTAACTGTTTTCTTCCTAATTTATCAATTAACCGAATTCCCACAAGAGTAAAAATGAGATTTATAATTCCGATGGATATTGAGCTAAACAAGGATTCTTCTCCACCCAAGCCAGCTCTTTCCAAAATTTCTGGAGCGTAGTAAAGAATAAAATTAATGCCGGACAGTTGGTTAAAAAAGGCTATTAAAAAGGCTAGCAATAAGGGGATATTGTATTTTCCACTAAAGAGACTTTCTTTTGTAAGACTACTACCTATACTGTCTTTTATCTCTTTTAATTTTAACAAGGCTTGTTCTTTATTGGAAAGGTATTCCAAGGTTTTTAAGGCCCTGGCATCATCTTTTTTGGTTATGGCCAACCACCTTGGGCTTGCAGGGATTTGGAAAACCATGGCCGTGTAAATAAGTGCAGGGATAGCTTCTACACCCAGCATCCATCTCCAATCATTGGCTCCATCGAATCCTTTTAAAAGATAATTGGAAATAAAGGCAATGAATATCCCAAAAACTATATTAAACTGGTATAATGCCCCTAGTTTACCGCGGTTGGCCGCAGTAGATATTTCCGATATATATATGGGAGCAGCTACGGAAGAAGCACCAACTCCCAAGCCCCCAATAAATCGAAAAAAAGAGAACATATAGGGATCTGTAGCAACTCCTGATCCAATCGCTGAAACCGTATAGAGAACTCCAATCCATAAAAGGGTTTTTTTTCTGCCAAAACGATCGCAAGGAATACCCCCAAGAAGGGAGCCGATAACGGTACCCCAAAGGGCCATCGACATTATAAAAGTACCATGAAACCATGGAGAGGTGTTCCATAATTCCTTTATTGGTAAATTAGCTCCACTGATTACAACGGTATCAAAGCCAAACAAAAAGCCGGCTAAAGCAGCAGTTAAAGAGATTCTGAAAATTCTGTTCTTCATTGGTTGGGTGATTTTAGTAAAACTAATGAAAAATACTTTCTCCAAGTAAGAATTATGATGATGATGCAGTTTTCGGAAGCAAAGTTTGGATATAATTCATAATCTTAAGAGCAGCCCCTCGGTTTTCCCGGATATACGAAGCATTAATTAATCCCGCATTTTGAACTTGCTCAGGATGCGTCAGAAACTGGGTGAGAAGTTCAGTAAAATCGGCATTGGATTTAATCGGAAATATCCCTTTTTTAGTTACTAGGTCTTCAACTTCATTGAATCCAACAAAATTAGGTCCAATAATAATAGGAATACCAAATACAGCCGGTTCTAAGGTGTTGTGCAGTCCGGTTGCAAATCCGCCGCCCACATAGGCCAGCGTGGCATAGCTATATACTTTGGTTAAAATTCCAATGGTATCCAGAATCAGAACATCGAAAGAGGCGAGATCTTTATGGGCTGTCTCAGAGAATAAAATAGTCTTTTTTGAAATAGAATTTTTAAGTGCTGTTATTTTTTCCTTTTTAATGGTATGTGGAGCCAGCACATATTTAATCGGTACGGATGAAGCATTTATAAAGTTGACTAAAATGGTTTCATCCTCCGGCCAGGTGCTGCCGGCAACAAGGCAAGGGCGATTTGAGGTAAAATCAGACATAAATTCCAATCGATTATCTCGTTCCAAAATTTCGGAAACCCGATCAAAACGCGTATCCCCGGCAACACTTGCCTGAGAAATAGAAATAGAATTTAGAAGTGTTTGTGAAGCTATATCTTGGACAAAAATATGGGAAAAAGACTTTAAAGAATTTCGCATAAATCCTCCGTACCATTGAAAGAATATCTGGTTGTCCTTGAAAATAGCTGAAACAAGGAGTGTAGGGATACTTTGACTCTTTAGAGATTTCATGTAGTTAGGCCAAATCTCATATTTCACAAAAATTGCAAGCTTGGGTTTTACCAATGCTAAAAAGCGCTTTACATTGCGGTTGGTATCCAATGGTAAATAAATTACATAGTCGGCCAAGACACTATTCTTTTTGACTTCATATCCGGATGGTGAAAAAAAAGTGACTAGTACTTTGTCATCGGGGTAAACGATTTTTAATTTTTCGATCACAGGAAGACCCTGTTCAAATTCTCCCAGAGAAGCACAGTGAACCCAAATAATATGATCTCCAGGAGCTATATTCTTTTCCAAATATGGAAAAACAGTCTTCCGACCTTCTATAAACAACTTCATTTTTTGATTAAAAAAAGCTGTCAAATGCAGGAAGAAAGATATAATGCGCAGTACGAAATTATATATAAGGTACACCCAATGATTGTTTCCGACGAAAATACGGTTCTTTCGTAAAATCATTGGCAGCCGTTGCGTATTTTTGTAATATTGTTAGTGCCAAATTTACTTAGGCAGATAAAAAAAGCTTCATGAAGAAAATACAAATGGTAGATCTAAACGGTCAATACCAAGATATTAAGGAAGAAATTAACGCCTCCATTTCCTATATCCTAGAAACCTCAGCATTTATTAATGGACCGGAAGTTCACGGATTTCAAAAGGAATTGGAAGCCTATTTGGGAGTTAAGCATGTTATCCCCTGCGCCAATGGCACGGATGCATTACAAATTGCTATGATGGGATTAGGATTACAACCCGGAGACGAGGTGATTACAGCCGATTTTACCTTTGCGGCTACCGTTGAGGTGATTGCTCTTTTACATCTTACCCCAGTTTTGGTAGATGTGGAACCTGATACTTTTAATATGGATATGCTTGCTCTTGAAAAAGCAATCACGCCCAAAACCAAGGCCATAGTTCCTGTACATTTGTTTGGTCAATGCGCTAATATGGATAAAATTATGGAAATAGCAGAGCGTCATAGTCTCTATGTTATTGAAGATAATGCTCAAGCCATTGGGGCGACGCATACATTTAAAAATGGTAGCAAGAAAAAAGCTGGGACTATGGGACATGTGGCTGCTACCTCCTTTTTCCCATCAAAGAATTTGGGGTGTTATGGAGACGGGGGTGCAATTTTCACAGATGATGATACACTGGCCCATACCCTACGAGGTATAGTTAATCATGGTATGTATGAACGATATCATCATGATGTGGTGGGCGTTAATTCCAGATTGGACTCCATTCAGGCAGCAGTTTTACGCACAAAGCTCCCGCTTTTGGATGAATATAATAATCGAAGAAGAACAGCTGCCAGAGCGTACTCCAAGATGCTGGAAGGTCAAAAAAATATTCTGGTGCCTAAAACCGTAAATGCTTGTGCCGGGATATGTGATACCTGCGATTGTCATGTGTTTCATCAATACACCTTACGTATTTTAAATGGGCAAAGAGATGCCCTTGTAAAGCATTTAGGAGAAAAGGGAATACCTTTCGGGATATATTATCCAATTCCGTTACACCGACAAAAAGCATATTTGGATGAACGGTATAAAGAGTCCGATTTTCCTGTTACTAATCAATTGGTAAAAGAAGTTATTTCCCTTCCCATGCATACCGAATTGGATGAGGAACAGATACATTATATCAGTGCAACAATTTTAAACTTTATAGCTAACTAAATGAAAATACTCGTTACCGGAGGTCTCGGTTTTATAGGCTCCCATACTGTAGTGGAATTACAGAATCAAGGTTTTGAAGTAGTTATTATAGATAACCTTTCCAATTCATCAGACAAAGTTATAGAAGGTATAGTTGCCATTACGGGAAAGAAACCTGTTTTTGAAAAACTAGACCTAAGGGAAAAACAAAAAGTACAAGACTTTTTTAAAAGGTATGAGGATGTTCAGGGAGTTATTCATTTTGCTGCCTCTAAGGCAGTTGGAGAAAGTGTTGAAAAACCTTTATTGTATTACGAAAACAACATAGGTACGCTGATCTATATTTTGCAGGAATTATCGAAAAAGGAAAGGGCAAGTTTTATTTTTAGCTCTTCTTGCACTGTTTATGGGCAGTCAGATACTATGCCTATAACCGAAAATGCTCCTGTAAAGCCCGCAGAATCACCTTATGGGAACACTAAGCAAATCGGAGAGGAGATTATAAGAGATACTTGTCGGGTAACCCAGGGGTTAAAGGCAATTTCTCTACGATATTTTAATCCTATGGGGGCACACCCCAGTGCAGAAATAGGAGAATTACCTATTGGTGTGCCGCAGAATTTGGTCCCTTTTATTACGCAAACAGGGGTAGGTTTGCGAAATCAGCTTTCTGTTTTTGGCGATGATTATCCAACGGAAGATGGCACATGCATTCGCGACTATATTCATGTGGTAGATTTGGCAAAAGCCCACGTGGTGGCCATGCAACGTTTGTTGAGCGGAAAAAATGAAACAAATTATGAAGTATTCAATATAGGAACAGGAAAGGGAAGTTCTGTTTTGGAAGTGATACATAGTTTCGAAAAAGTATCGGGCAAAAAGTTGAATTATAAAATTGTGGATCGACGTCCCGGGGATGTTATATCGGCCTATGCCGACACCACAAAAGCCAACTCCATTTTGGGATGGAAAGCCCAATCCTCCTTGGACGAGGCTATGATATCGGCTTGGGACTGGGAACAAAAAATCAGAAGCTAACTCAAACACCATCAAATGAAAAACCACTTACTTTCCCTTGTTCTTTTAATTGCCCATACCGCTATTGCTCAAGATACCTATTTACAATGCGGGAGTATTTTGGATACGCAATCCGGCAAATTGTTATCAGAAAAAACGCTAGTAATCTCCGGAAACAAAATCAAAAGCATCCTAAATGGATACACTAAGGGTTCGGAAGATGATACAGTCATCGACTTAAAAAGTAAAACGGTACTTCCGGGTCTAATAGATATTCATGTCCATATCGAAGGAGAGTTCGGTCCGGGGTCTTACATAGAGGAATTTACCCTCAATGATGCTGATATTGCATTTAAAGCTACGCAGTATGCAAAACGCACGTTACTAGCTGGTTTTACAACGGTGAGGGATTTAGGAGGAACAGGAGTAAATATTTCGCTTAGGAATGCGATAAACAAAGGTTTTGTAGAAGGACCCAGAATTTTTACTGCGGGAAAATCCATAGCAACTACAGGGGGACATGCAGACCCAACCAATGGAATGAAAATGGAGCTTATGGGAGATCCGGGACCTAAAGAAGGTGTAATAAATTCTCCTGAGGATGCAAGGAAAGCAGTTCGTCAACGCTATAAGGAGGGTGCAGATGGTATTAAGATAACGGCTACGGGTGGTGTATTGAGTGTTGCAAAAAGTGGACAGAATCCGCAATTTACACTTGAAGAAATAACAGCGATAACCAGTGCTGCTAAGGACTATGGTTTTTCTGTTGCGGCTCATGCTCATGGTGATGAGGGAATGAAACTTGCTGTTTTAGGAGGTGTAAATACAATTGAACATGGTACTTTAATGAGTGAAGAAACAATGGATTTGATGATAAAGAATAAGTGTTATTTGGTGCCCACTATAAGTGCGGGTATTCAAGTGGCGGAGAAGGCAAAAGTGCCAGGTTTCTTTCCTGAGGTTGTGGCAACAAAAGCCTTAGACATAGGACCCAAACACAAGGCAACCATTGGAAAAGCATACAAAAAGGGAGTACTTATGGGTTTTGGTACGGACGCCGGTGTTTTCCCTCATGGTTTAAATGCTATTGAATTCGGGTATTTGTTAGAGGCAGGAATTCCGGTCAACGAATCTCTAAAGGCTGCCACGGTCACAAATGCATTTCTTTTAGGAATGTCTAATGAATTAGGACAAATAAAGGAAGGTTTTTTGGCTGATATTGTTGCTGTGAATACTAATCCCTTAGAGAATGTATCTACCTTAGAAAAGGTAGTATTTGTGATGAAAGATGGTAAAGTATTCAAAAACGAGTAAATAGTCACAGCTTTTTTATTTGCTTTTCAGGGTACCTCCAAATTCTATTAAAACACCTCCTCTTATAAACCATTTGAACGTTACAAACGTACATAGAGCATGGTGGTAAAGTTTACAGACGGCAACCAGTTGTTGCAAAACGCAATACACGAGAAGCTCTATGAAAAGCTGGTAAATCAGCTAGAAAAGGATTTTGTTTTAGCCAATATTCACATAGATTTAGGTCGCGCTGCAATGCAGGAAACCATTGTACCCGCCAACCTGAAATCTACCCTGCACGAAAAGGTTTATTATTTAATCATGGAACGGTTTTCGGACTACCTCAATTTACTTTACATCATAGATGTTCCGGAAAAGGAGGTAAAAGAAATCCAGGCTGTAGATGCAGTTGAAATTGCAGGGCAGGTGTCTTTTCTTATTCTAAAAAGAGCCTGGCAAAAGGTTTGGTTGAGGGCACAATATGACAAGAATTAGGTGGTTCTAACATCATATCATGTGAAAATTAGATAACCTTTAGTAGTAAACCTATTTTCGAAAGAAAACAAAAACCTAAAAATATAATCGTATAAAGGGCATTAATGCGTTGGCATAAATACTTTTGTTTTCATTGTAAAGAACATCATACCTAAGACCAAAAGTTACATTTCTATTACTATAACCGACACCTAAAAATAATGCAGGAGACCAGTAATTTTCTTCAATAGTACCTCCTGCCATTTGCAAGGTCCTGTTCACACGGAGTTGCTCTAATTCTGTCGAAAGTTGCAGAAAATGAATTGGATTATACAAGGTTAGTATACTTCCACCGTAAGCCACAAGACGTGCTTCCTGAAACTTTGCATAATTAAAATTAAGACTAGTACCAACAGCAAATTCATTATTCACTTGATAAATAGCACTTGGAGAAATAGCGGCATTAAAACTTCCGTTTCCAAAACCAAGTCCAAGGCCTCCTCCATAACGAACTCTGCTCCAAAAATCACCTTGAGAATAAGTCGTTTGGCTAAACAAACGATGAACTATCAATAAAAAACAAAACACAAGAAAAAGCTTTCGAACTATCATAGTTAATTTATTTGTATTTGAACCGTTAATTTTTTCAATAATCCTCTCTAAGATAAGCTTAGAAGTGTTAAATGTCGTATTTTTGACGAAATTTTGTTTTAAAGTTAGTCACATCATCCATGGATAAATATTCCTTCTTAAACACTGCACACACCTCTTTTTTTGCAGAATTATATGACAAGTATTTAATAAACCCGGATAGTATTGAGCCAAGTTGGCGTGCTTTTTTCCAGGGTTTTGATTTTGGGTTAGAAACGGTACTTGATGAAAGTGATATTCCAGTAAATAAAGATAGGGAAACGGTAGCTAGTGATATCCAAAGAGAAATTCCAAAAGCATTACAAAAAGAATTTCAAGTTGTAAAACTCATAGATGGATACAGGAGTAGAGGTCATCTTTTTACGAAGACAAATCCCGTAAGGGATAGAAGGCAATATTATCCCACTCCGGATATTGAGAATTTTGGATTGGAACAGAGTGATTTGGATACTGTTTTTACAGCCGGTGAAATACTGGGCATAGGACCGAGAACGCTACGAGAAATTATTAAACACCTCACTAGTATTTATTGCGATGCTATTGGTGTAGAGTACATGTATATCAGAAGTCCCGAACGTATTGAATGGATACAGAATTGGCTGAATGTTAATGACAATCACCCTGATTTTTCTGTAGAGAGAAAAAAACATATTTTACAAAAACTTAACCAGGCGGTGACCTTTGAAACATTTTTGCATACTAAGTATGTTGGACAAAAGCGATTTTCATTAGAAGGAAATGAATCGTTGATTCCAGCTTTGGATGCAATTGTGGAACGTGCCGTGGATCTTGGGGTTAAGCAATTTGTGATGGGAATGGCTCACCGTGGACGTTTGAATGTGCTAACCAATATTTTCGGAAAAGCAGCAAAAGACATTTTTAGTGAATTTGATGGAAAAGACTACGATCTTGAAGTTTTTGATGGTGACGTTAAATATCATTTGGGATGGACCTCCGATCGGTTGTTTAAAAACGGCAACAAAATTACTATGAATATTGCCCCGAATCCTTCGCATTTAGAAACTGTGGGAGCTGTTGTACAGGGAATTACAAGAGCAAAACAAGAAACGCATTATCCGGATGATTTTTCAAAAGTATTACCTATTGTTGTACATGGCGATGCTGCAATTGCCGGTCAGGGATTGGTATATGAAATTATTCAAATGGCAAATCTGGACGGATACAAAACCAATGGCACCATACACATAGTGGTAAACAATCAAATTGGTTTTACAACAAATTATTTAGATGCCAGAACTTCTACATATTGCACAGATGTAGGCAAGGTAACTTTAAGTCCTGTATTGCACGTAAATTCTGATGATGTTGAGGCAGTAGTACATGCTGCAACCTTTGCGCTGGAATATAGAATGCGTTTTAAGAGGGATGTTTTTTTAGACTTGTTGGGATATCGTAAATACGGTCACAATGAGGGCGATGAACCCCGTTTTACCCAGCCCAAATTATATAAGGTAATTGCAAAGCACAAGAATCCGAGAGACATTTATGCTGAGAAATTAATTGCTGAAGGGATAATTGATGAAAATTTTGTCAAAGACCTTGAAGATCAATATAAAGCTACATTAGAGGAAGAATTGGTAGATTCCAGAAAAGAAGATAAAACCGTAATAACCCCTTTCATGGCGGATGAATGGAGTGGATTTGAATCCGTACAGGTAGAAGAAATGATGCGTCCTTTAGATACTACTTTTGATCCAAATAAACTAAATGATATAGCCAAAGTAATTACAGAATTACCTTCAGACAAAAAATTTATAAGAAAGGTTGAAAAATTGGTTGAAGATCGAAAAAGGATGTTCTTTGAGACTGATAATCTGGATTGGGCTATGGGAGAGCTTTTGGCTTATGGAACTTTGTTGGAAGAAGGCTATGGTGTCCGGATATCAGGACAGGATGTGGAGCGGGGAACTTTCTCACACCGTCATGCGGTAATTAAGGTGGAAGATAGTGAAGAAGAAGTTGTGCAGTTAAACATGCTTTCGACAAAACAGGCCAAGTTCCAAATCTATAACTCATTGCTTTCAGAATATGGGGTCGTAGGGTTCGATTATGGTTATGCTATGGCAAGCCCAAATACGTTGACCATTTGGGAGGCTCAGTTTGGAGATTTCAGTAATGGCGCCCAGATTATGATAGATCAGTATATTTCTGCGGCAGAAGATAAATGGAAATTGCAAAATGGACTGGTTCTATTTTTACCACATGGGTACGAAGGTCAAGGGGCGGAGCACTCCTCTGCTAGGATGGAACGCTTTCTACAGCTCTGCGCCAATGACAATATGTATGTTGCCGACTGTACAACTCCGGCAAATCTATTCCATCTGCTTCGCAGGCAAATGAAAGCCAGATTTAGAAAACCCTTAATTGTGTTTACTCCTAAGAGCTTGTTAAGACATCCAAAGGCTGTTTCTACAGTTGAGGATTTCTCATCTGGTGGTTTCAAGGAGGTTATAGATGATACTATGGCAGATGTTAAGAAGGTTAAAAGTTTAGTATTTTGTACAGGAAAATTCTACTATGATTTACTGGCTGTAAAAGAAGAGAACAAACGGGAGGATGTTGCTTTAGTTAGAGTGGAACAGTTATTCCCTTTGCCATCGGAGCAGATGAGTGCTATTATTAAAAAATACAAGAATTCAGATGACGTAGTTTGGGCACAGGAAGAGCCTAGAAATATGGGAGCATGGAGTCATTTATTAATGCATTTTAATGAAGTGAATAAGTTAAGAGTAGCCTCAGGACGCTTTTATGCTTCTCCTGCAGCGGGAAGCTCAGTGCGCGCTAAACGCAGACATCAGCAAATAATAGACTATGTTTTTGATAAGACAAAAGATAATATGGTAAGACCAAAAAGATAAAAACATCAAAAAAGTGAAAAAAATCTTTTGCGCATTTGTCTTGCTTAACCATTTTTTTGTTCTTTCTCAGGGAGAACAGGGGAGTTATACATATGCGGCTTCACAGTTTATGGCGTTGTACAATGGCAGTGACTATGTAGGTATTTTTAATCTTTTTGATGGGGATATGAAAAAGGCATTGCCACGTCAAAAGACCATTGATTTTTTTACAAAAGAGGTAAAAGGTAAAATGGGGGATATTACCGACATGCGTTTTTTAGAGTTAAGGCGTGGAGCACACATTTACAGAACAAATTTTCAAAGGGCTACAGCAGACATTTTAATTGCTTTGAATGGTGGGAATGAGATAAGTGGTTTTTACATTTCAGCTCCTAAACCTTTGGGCTTACCAATTTTGGAAAGAAATAGTACAGCAATGGTGCTCCCATTTAATGATCAGTGGTTTGTTTTTTGGGGCGGTACAACTCTGGAGCAAAATCATCATATTAGTGAGGTGAGTCAACAGTATGCATACGATTTACTTATGATGGAAGACGGAGTATCTTTTCAAGGTAATCCAAATCAGAATGAAAATTATTTTGCCTTTGGAAAGGAAATTTTGGCGCCTTGTGACGCAAGGGTAGTAAAGGTAATTACCGGAATAGAGGACAATATTCCCGGAGAAACAAATCCGGCGCAATTAACAGGGAATACAGTAGTTTTGGAAACATTGAACAATGAATTCATTTTGTTTGCCCATCTTATGGACAACTCAGTAGTAGTTGAAGAGGGCCAAGATATTGTTCAGGGAACGGTTTTAGGAAAGTGCGGAAATTCTGGAAATTCAACTGAACCACACCTACATCTTAGCCTTCAGAATGCAATAGAAATGGAGCAATCCACAGGTGCAAGAATGTATTTTCAACGGATTATGGTTAATGGTCAGCAAAAGGAAGACTATATGCCCGTAAAAGGTGATTTGGTGAGAAATGTGAATTAAAAAAATTAGCAATTTATAAAATAGAAGACCATGATATTAGAAATGAAAGTTCCCTCTCCGGGGGAATCCATTACCGAGGTAGAAATAGCCGAATGGTTAGTTAAAGATGGGGATTATGTAGAAAAGGACCAACCAATTGCTGAAGTAGACTCCGATAAGGCAACTTTAGAACTTCCGGCAGAAGAAAGCGGAATTATTACTCTAAAAGCCGCGGTTGGAGATGCTGTAGCCGTTGGTGAGGTGGTCTGTTTAATAGATACCGACGCTGCCAAGCCGGATGCTGCTAAAGGAGAACCTGCAGCAGAGAAGAAAGTTGAAACCGCTGTTAAGGAGCAACCTGTAGCAGAGAAGAAAGAAGAGAAAGTTGTCAAGACTTCGGCTGTTAAAGAAACGTACGCGTCTGGAACACCTTCTCCTGCTGCTAAAAAAATACTAGAAGAAAAAGGAATAAGTGCATCATCTGTACAAGGTTCTGGTCGTGATGGGAGAATTACAAAGGAAGATGCTGTAAGGTCAGTTCCATCCCTAGGTACACCTACAGGGGGAACTCGTGGAGAGACCCGCTCTAAATTATCCATGTTAAGACGTAAAGTAGCAGAACGTTTGGTATCTGCGAAGAATGAAACCGCCATGCTTACAACCTTTAATGAGGTAGATATGTCGGCTATTTTTGAGTTACGTAAGCAGCATAAAGATGCGTTTGCTGCAAAGCATGGAGTAGGATTAGGGTTTATGTCGTTTTTTACAAAGGCAGTCATTAGAGCATTACAACTTTATCCTGCGGTAAATTCCATGATAGATGATAAAGAGATGATATCCTATGATTTCTGTGATATAAGTATAGCTGTTTCAGGACCTAAGGGATTAATGGTTCCTGTAGTTCGGAATGCAGAAAATCTTTCTTTTAGAGGAATTGAAGCAGAGGTAAAACGTTTGGCATTACGAGCTCGAGAGGGTGAAATAACGGTAGATGAGATGACGGGTGGTACTTTTACAATTACCAATGGAGGTGTTTTTGGATCTATGCTATCAACCCCAATTATTAATCCCCCACAAAGCGCTATTCTGGGAATGCACAATATTGTTGAGCGCCCAGTGGTTAAAAATGGAGCTATAGCCATTGCACCAATTATGTATGTAGCTTTGTCGTACGATCATAGAATAATAGATGGAAAAGAATCTGTTGGTTTCTTGGTGGCAGTGAAGGAAGCCTTGGAGAATCCGTCCGAATTATTGATGGATTCGGATGTTAGAAAAGCATTAGAGCTGTAATTTCTCTTGAGATCCTTCAGTTAATAAAGTGCCCATTTCGATTTAACCTGAATGGGCATTGTTTTATTTTAAGTAGACACAGCTCTTATTGTAGTCTATAATTGCTTTTCCTTTTTTTAAAACATCAGCTCCTATGATACCATCCACAGGGAGCGCTTCGTGATTTGTGAGTGCTTCATTTATGTGCTGCAGATCAAAAAGAACAATTTTTAATTTACGTTGTTTCCAGGCGCCTATTTCAATTTTATTCTTGGTAGAAATTTGTGTTTCCATGTTGATGGCACCTGCACCAGCTGCTTTTATAGTAGAAACCTTTGAAATCAAATTAAAAAATTCAATTCTATCTATCCCAATACAGGTATTTGAGGCTCCGGTATCCAAAATAAAACGACCCCTGATGCCATTTATTTTTGCTGTAATCTCAAAATGATTGGTAGCCGTAAATAACAAAGGAATTCTTTTATATTTTTCTTGAATTAAAAATTTTTTTAGGCTTGCCATCTGTTTTTTTGATAAAGATAAAGCTATTTTTGTTGTATGATACTTACTGATACACACACTCATTTATATAGTGAATCATTTGATGAGGATAGGGAGGAAGCAATTAAAAGAGCTATTGCAAGTGGAGTAGAACGCTTTTTTGTGCCTGCAATTGATTCTGCATATACCAATACCATGTTTTCTTTAAGAAATGCCTATCCAGAAAACGTCTTTTTAATGACGGGACTGCATCCTACTCATGTAAAGGAAAATTTTAGGGAGGAACTGGACCATGTAAAACGGCTGCTGACAAAGGAAAAATTTTATGCTATTGGTGAAATAGGAATCGACTTATATTGGGATAGAACCTTTTTAAAAGAGCAGCAAGAGGTATTCAGGGAACAAATAGGGCTTGCCAAGAAGTACAAACTACCAATAGTTATACATAGTAGAGAATCTTTCGATGAAATATTCCAAATTTTGGACACTGAGAAAGGGGAAAATCTTCGGGGAATTTTCCATTGTTTTACCGGAACCTTTGAGCAAGCCCAAAAAGCCATATCCTTTAATATGAAATTGGGAATTGGAGGGGTGGTAACCTATAAGAATTCTAAGCTAGATTCCTTTTTAAAACAAATTGACTTAGCACATCTGGTTCTGGAAACAGATTCGCCCTATCTGGCCCCCGTACCTTTTAGAGGCAAGCGAAACGAAAGCGCTTATTTAGTTTATATTTTGGAAAAGCTATCTTCCATTTATGGATACAACTCGTCGGAAATAGCTTCTATCACCACCCAAAATTCCAAAGACGTTTTTGGTGTTTAAATACTGATAAATGGAAGGAAGAACAAAAATATTGCTTATTTACACTGGAGGAACCATTGGAATGGTAAAAGACTATTCGACAGGGGTCTTAAAGCCTTTCAATTTCAAGAAATTACTAAAGAACATTCCAGAACTTGCTCAGCTCGATTGTACAATTGACAGTATTTCCTTTGATAATCCAATAGATTCCTCCAATATGAATATTGAACATTGGGTAGCTATTACAGAGATTATCGAGGTAAATTATGATAGTTATGATGGTTTTGTAGTTTTACACGGTAGTGACACCATGAGCTATACAGCATCTGCTATTAGCTATATGTTGGAAAATTTAGCAAAGCCAGTCATTTTTACTGGGTCTCAATTACCTATAGGTGACCTCAGGACAGATGCCAAAGAGAACCTTATAACATCCATTCAGATTGCCGCGCTAAGACAAAATAACAAACCAATGATACAAGAGGTAGGGTTGTATTTTGAATACAAATTGTACAGAGCCAATAGAACTACAAAAATAAATGCGGAACATTTTCAAGCTTTTGCCTCTTTAAATTATCCTCCTTTAGCAGAGTCCGGAGTACACTTAAAAGTACATCAGGAGAATCTTTTTATCCCAAATCGTCTAAAAAAATTAGTAGTACATAAAAGAATGGATGATGGTGTTGCCATTTTAAAAATTTTTCCTGGAATGAACAGATCAGTGTTAAAAGGAGTGCTCACCATCCCTAATTTAAAGGCCTTGGTTTTGGAGACCTACGGCTCCGGGAATGCTCCAACGGCAGATTGGTTGATAGAAGACTTAAAAAATGCTTTATTTGGAGGGCTGCATATCGTAAATGTTACCCAGTGCTCGGGAGGGAGTGTTATCATGGGTCAGTATGAAACCAGCAAGCAGTTGCAGCAGTTGCAAGTAATTAATGGTAAGGACATTACCACAGAGGCAGCAATTACTAAGCTGATGTATCTTTTGGGGAATAATGTGTCGGATAAATTGTTTAAAACCCTTTTCGAAACTTCCCTGAGAGGAGAAGTTAAAGAAAATTAACTTGTTTAATTTCTTTAACTAATTTTTTTTTTGTTATTTGGGCTCCCTAAAACGTTCGAAGAGAGAGGTGGCCGAGTGGTCGAAGGCGCACGCCTGGAAAGTGTGTATACACCACAAGTGTATCGAGGGTTCGAATCCCTTCCTCTCTGCTGTTAAGTTTTAATTTTTTTATTGCAATTTTTTTTTATCTTTAACCTATTAACTAACTAATTTTAAGTTTGAAAAAAATGAAAAGATTATTCTCTACCCTGGCTATTGCCGGGTTATTTGTCCTAGGTACAAATGCGGTAAATGCGATGGCAAAAACGGCCACGATGGTTTCAAATCTTGCCACAACGGCGGTAATTTTCCAAGATGAGGCTCCTGCAGAAGCGTCCAAGGGTTTTACTCAAGTATTAAAAGAGCAGTTTATTCAAGGGGGTGCCGGATTTATGGGTATCGTTCTTTTATGTTTAATTTTAGGCTTGGCAGTGGCCATTGAAAGAATTATTTATTTAAACCTTGCAAGCACCAATACAACAAAACTAAAGCAACAAGTGGAAGATGCTTTGGCTTCAGGTGGTGTCGAAGCTGCAAAAGAAGTTTGCAGAAACACTAAAGGACCTGTTGCTTCTATTTTCTATCAAGGTTTAGATAGGGCCGGAGAGGGAATTGAGTCTGCTGAAAAGGCAGTAGTTGCCTACGGAGGTGTGCAAATGGGTCAGTTAGAGAAAAACGTTTCTTGGTTATCCTTATTTATAGCGGTTGCTCCCATGCTTGGATTTATGGGTACGGTAATTGGTATGATTCAGGCTTTCCAAAAAATTAGTGCAGTTGGAAATTTAAGTGCCTCGCTTATTGCTGGTGATATTCAGGTGGCCTTGTTAAC
>JBGTEN010000124.1:0-4037 GCA_041747755.1 Arenibacter sp.
TATTGATGGATTTTCCACAACGGCAAAGGCTCACTTTTTCCCTGCCTCCCAAATCGTACAGGTTTCCGTCTTTATCCATTATTTCAAAGTCCCCATCGATGAGCAAGGAGCCATTATTGTTTACGGTGATCTTTGTTTTAGCCATTTTATTTAATTGAGATTACTAATTTACAATTTTTGCACATCAATAGTGAAAATGTGGGTCTTGAAATAAGAACTTTCCATGCATATGCGTCATTGTTCAAAATCAATTCCGTTTTTTTTACCCCTTTAGTACCTGATATTAATACCGCAGTTTGTGTTTTCCACCAACAGCCATTAAGTATTGGTGGAAAATACCAACAATGCCTAGTTATTTCTAAGACCTATAAATATTCGGCAAAGCAATTTTAAATTTCACCGCTAATAATCTAATACCGATAATAATAACAATACCCGCCATATAGGCGTAATTATCATCAAAGGGAAGTTTTCGCAAAAGAAAATAACCTACACCACCTAATACACAAGCAGTTGCATATATTTCTTTCCGAAATATCACCGGGATTTCATTGCACAGAATATCTCTGATTACTCCACCAAAACTGGCGGTAATTGTACCTAAGGCGATGCACATAATGGGCAGTAAACCCGCTTCCATCCCTTTTTCAATGCCTACCATGGTGTACAAACCGATTCCTATAGTATCAAACAAAAACAGAGAGGTTCGGAAATATTTGAGCTTTTCCCTAAATAAGATGGCAAAAACAACCGCACCTATAATAACAATCAAATAGGTAATTTGTTGTAGCCAGATTACCGGTGTGTTGCCGATTAGAATATCTCTTAAGGTGCCACCACCAACTGCCGTTACAAAGGCAATAATAAAAACTCCGAAAAGATCCAGCTTTTTATCCATAGCAACCAGAACCCCTGAAATAGCAAAGGCAATGGTTCCTAAAATATCAGTTACAAAATAGAACATCTCAAATTCGTTGCGTATAAAAATTATAATCCTTTAAAACGGTATCCAAATATTGAGCGTCATACAAGTCGGAACCTGTATTTAATATGCTTTCAACCTTGTCTCGCAAAATTTTTAATGTCTTATAATCATTACTGTTTCTTGCAATATGGTAGGTATCTTTTATCAACCGGACATCCTTATCCGTTAGTTGGGTTACATTAGTAAACAAAGGGATGTACGCTTCCTCTATCTCCTCCAAAATGGTGTGCGAAATTTTTGCCGTATGCTTGGTACCAATTACAACCGTACCCGCAGCGGCATCACCCAACCGTTGTCGTTTTTCAGAAAAAAGTATAGTTAATAACCCTATGGAACCAACAAATAACCAAATATCTACCAGACGAAGCATCCATCGAACCAAGTAATTGGACCAATGTACCGGAGTTCCGTCTACTCGCACAACCCGCATCTTAAGTAACATCTTCCCCACCGTTCTGCCATTGAATAAACTGTGCATTAGTAAACTATAAAACATAGCCGGCAAAAAAATTAATGCGACCAAGCCTCTTTGTGTCCAACTATCTTGATATACATAGCTTATGGCATTCCCGATGACGTTCACCAAAACGGCATACAGGTAAAGAATAAAGGCATCGATTAAAAAAGCAAGTATTCGCTCCCCAATACTCACAATTTTATAATCTAAGTTTACATTTTGCGTTGTATTGATTTGAAGATTGGACATATAAAATGTATTTTTAACTTTATAGCAAACTTATACCATGCACGAGGCTGCTTTCGTGAAGCAAAATAAGGAAAAATGGATAGCATTTGAAAAGGCCATTAACTTTAATTCCAATATCAATCCGGACGAACTCGCCAATGGTTACATTCAACTAACAAACGATCTCGCCTACGCACAAACCTATTACGCCGAAAGTAAAACTTTATTGTACCTCAATTCTCTGGCTTCACAGGCGCACCAAAAAATATACAAGAATAAAAAGGAAAGTAGAAGCAGAATAATTGACTTTTGGATGAGTGAATTTCCTTTGTTTTTTGGACAACACCTCAAAACTCTGGGGGTTGCATTCTTAATCTTTGCAGTTGCGACAGCCATTGGAAGTATTTCGGCATTAAATGATGCATCCTTTGTACGCTTAATTTTGGGGGATGCGTATGTAAATGAAACCTTAAATAATATTGAAAGCGGAGATCCGACAGCCATCTATAAAGGAGGAAGCGAAATTGGAACCTTTCTGGGTATAACCATCAATAATATTCGGGTTGCTTTTCTAGCTTTTGCTTTTGGGGTGATTACCAGTATTGGAACGGCTTATATTTTGTTTAGCAATGGAGTAATGCTAGGTGCCTTTATTACCTTTTTCTATACAAAAGGGGTGTTTTTTGAAGCAAACAAACAAATCTGGCTACATGGTACTATTGAGATTTCTGTAATTATAGTAGCAGGTTGCGCCGGACTTATCATGGGTAATAGTGTTTTGTTTCCCAAAACATATTCCCGAAGGGTCTCTTTTATGAAAGGTGCTAAAGATGGGTTAAAAGTAGTGGTGAGTACTATACCCTTTTTTATTGTCGCAGGATTTATTGAAGGCTTTCTCACCCGATATTCAGATATGCCCAACTGGCTGGCCTTTTTAATTATAGGCAGCTCACTGGCATTAGTTTTATTTTATTATGTTCTATTTCCAACCTTAGTTACTAAAATCAATGCAAAACACACCGAAAAAGTATATTGAGCTTAAAATTAATCGGGATTTTGGTGATATCATTACCACCTATTTTGAGTTTCTAAAGCAGAATTTGAAAAAATTTACCAATGTATTCCTTAGTTATAATGGCATCTTTTTAATAGGTCTATTAATTGTAAGTTACCTATTGGTATCCGGAGCTATTGGTTTAATTTCCTCTACTTATGACGGGCAGGGTGCTAGTGCAAGTCTGATTATGGGAGAAAAATACTATATCTATCTCATTGTTGGCGGTATTTTATTCTTCATCATTTTCATCATAGTCGCCATGCTCAATTATAGCCTGGCTGCCGCTTACATGATCAAATATGAAGAAACCAAAGGGCTGCTTTTCGATAAAAGTGAAGTCTGGAATTTCTTTAAGCAGAAAATAGGCGCCATCTTTGTCTTTATTCTATTGCTCATTGTAATATACCTTGGGGTATCCGTAGTAGGTATAATCCTCGCTATAATACCCTTGGTTGGAATTTTTGCTTACTACATTCTTATCTTTTTTGTTCTAGCCTGGTTTGGCGTTTCTTTCTTTTGTATGCTGCAGGAAAACAAAGATGTTACCGAAGCTTTTGGGGAGGGTTGGAATTTGGTGACCAAAAGTTTTTGGAAATCCGTTGGTGTAAATTTTGTTTTAGGACTGCTGAATGGCATCTTATTTTTTATAGTCCTTACTATCCCAGGTATAATTTTGGGATTATACACTTTTCATGTGGTACAAAATGATGTGGATGTCTCCGCCTCAATTGTACCCACCATTGTCTATACTCTGGGTACCTGCATGATTCTTATAACTTCTGTTTATTCGCAATGTCTATCACAGTTTGTAAACGGTATTTTGTATTATGGACTCCATGAGAAGATGTATAATACGAATACAAGAAGTAAAATAGACCAAATCGGAAATTCGGGACAGTGATAAAAATTACAACTCTTATTTTCACTTTTTTTACTTTAAGTTTTGGCATTGCCCAACAAGAAAAAAATGTTGTTGATTTAAAGGAAGACAGTACAACGCTTAATGAATTGCGTTATTTTGATTCGGATTTGAATCAAAAATATTCCGATCAAGCGTTTAATTATGATCGTAAAGATGGGGAAGCACAGAATGTATTGGCCCAATTTATAAACTGGATTTTTAAAGGTCTGCAACGTGTTTTTGGTATTGATATTCCTCCTAACCTAGCCGAAATCATGGAATATATCGTGTATGTGCTCCTTGGTGTTTTAGCCCTTTATCTTTTGGTAAAGTTTATCATGGGAGAAAATATTTCTTCTCTTTTTACAAAAAAGGCGGTTGCTATCATGGATATCAATATTGCTGAGCA
>JBGTEN010000125.1:0-14134 GCA_041747755.1 Arenibacter sp.
CTCCTGCGAAACCCATTACGCCGGCGGTAATGATTAGAGGCAGCAGATTGGGAATCAATGAAATAACAATCATTCTAAAAGAACGAAACAAATAGGCGATAAACAATGCTATTAGCCCAATAGCAAGAGCTAGTGATGTTATAAGGTTGCCAACGAGATATTTTGTTCCTTTTAAAAATAAAAGAGTATTTCCAGTGAGTGTAACGGTATATTGGTCAGCCGGAAAAATCTTATTAATATTTTCGATTAGTTTTTCTTCTATGGCTTCCATACGATCGGTTTTAACATCCCGCATAAATGTGGTTATCCTCGCAACCTGACCGGTACTATCTACAAAACTTTTGAGCAAATTTTCTTGACCAGAAGATTTTCGGGCCACATCCATAATAAAATTGTTCTCTTGGGTTGTAGGAAGCTGGTAATATTTTGGAATACCATTATAAAATGCCTGCTTAGAATATTTTACGATATTCACAATAGAAATAGGTTTGGAAAGCTCCGGAACATCTTCAATAACCTCCCCCAGCTCGTCCATTTTTCTGAGGGAAACAGGTCTCAATACTCCGTTTTTTCGTTTTGTATCAATCATTATTTCTATAGGCATAATACCATCAAATTCCCTTTCAAAAAAACGGATGTCTTCAAAAAACTCTGCCTTTTTTGGCATGTCCTCTATTGGACTTCCAGATATATTAATTTGGAATATTCCTATAACACTGATGACTAACAGTGCAATGGCTGTACTATAGACTGCAATACGCTTTTCACGGACAATGGTTTCCATCCAGTTGACAAACCTGTCAATCCAATTCTTGTTTAAGTGTTTTAGATGCTTGTTCTTAGGAAGCGGCATAAAACTGTAAAGAATAGGAATAATGAGTAATGATAAAATGAAAATCCCAAGTATATTGATGGAAGCCACAATACCAAACTCGGTAAGTAACTTGCTGTCTGTAACAATAAATGTGGCAAAACCAGCTGCGGTGGTAACATTAGTCATTAAAGTAGCATTCCCTATTTTTGAAATGACCCGTTGTAAGGAGAGCGCCTGATTACCGTGTTTTTTTACCTCCTGTTGGTATTTGTTTATTAAAAATATACAATTCGGAATCCCAATAACAATGATAAGGGGTGGGATTAAAGCTGTTAATACCGTAATTTCATATTGAAGAAGACCCAAAAATCCCAAAGCCCACATCACCCCAATAATAACCACGCAAATTGATATGAGTGTAGCTCTGACGCTTCTAAAAAAGAAAAAGAAAATTAAAGAGGTAACAGCAAGGGCAGCCGCAATAAAAACTCCAATTTCATCAATAATGTTTTGAGAGTTTAAAGTACGCATGTAGGGCATGCCCGATATGTGCACATCCATACTGGTTTCTTCTTCAAAATTGGTGACGAGATTGGTAAGGTCTTCTAATATAAAATCCTTTCGAACCGTGGTATTAAGAATGTCTTTATCCAAGTAAACCACCGTTCGGATGGTGCGACTCTTTTTATTATAGATTAAACCTTCATAAAAAGGGATATTAGTAAAAAGATGCTGTATTAGACTATCTACCTCTTGTTTGTTTTTGGGCTGCGACTTTATAAAAGGACGCATTACAAACTCTTGTTGGTCATTGTCTTTAATCAGCTCTTGCAAATTGTCTGTAGAAAGCACCAAATCAACTTCTGGAAAAGCACCTAATTGTTTACTCAGCCTGTTCCATTGGTTAAAATTCGTAGGAGTAAAAAGAGCAGTGTCTTTTATGGCAAGTACAATTACATTTCCCTCTTCACCGAAGCGATCTAAAAAAACCTGGTATTCAATATTTAAGGGATGATCATCTGGCAAAAGATTAGCTTGCGCTCTGGTAAACCTCATATTTTCCCATTGCAATGCTAAGAAAATAGTTACTGCTACAAGAAGGATAAGGATTAGAATTCTGTTTCTAAGGATAATATTGGCTGTTTTTCCCCAAAAACCTTGTGTAAGCTTAGCAACCATTATAGACTATTAGCGGATTCAAAGGTAGAAAATGATTGTTAGTGTTCCTAGAAACGCAAAGAGAAATGAGTATAGTACGATTTTTTACTATTGATGAGTTTGGGAAAAATCAAACTAGAAACAACCAATTCTGGATTTGAGTATATTAGGAGTAATCCAAGTTTAGATCTTCATAATTTCTACTTCCTTACCGGCAAGGACACTTTCCACTTTTTTAATAAACTTATCAGTTAGCGCTTGCACATCGGTCTCTGCCTTTTTTTGTAAATCCTCAGAAAGCTCTAAACTTCTAAGTTCTTTATTTGCCTCTTGTCGCGCACTGCGAACACTTATCTTGGCGTCTTCTGCCTCGGCCTTGGCCTGTTTAACTAAGTCACGTCTACGTTCCTCGGTTAGTGGTGGGACACTAATAATAATATTATCACCATTATTCATCGGATTAAATCCAAGATTAGCGTTCATGATAGCTTTTTCAATTTCATGAAGCATGTTTTTTTCCCAAGGCTGTACCAATAATGTTCTGGCATCGGGTGTATTAACGTTGGCAACTTGGGAAAGCGGTGTCTGGGAGCCATAATATTCTACCATAACCCCGGATAACATTACAGGAGTGGCCTTACCAGCACGAATTTTTGTAAAAGCTTTTTCCAAATGCGCAATGGCTAAATCCATACTTTCTTCTGTAGCATCTAATACAAACTTAATGTCTTCGTCCATGTTTCAATTTTAAAATAACCAATTCAACATAAATTATACCAAAATCTTATAGATTTACCACAGTGCCAATGTTTTCACCGTCCACTATTTTAAGGAGGTTACCTTTCTTGTTCATATCAAATACGACTATAGGCAGTTCATTTTCCTGGCTTAGGGTAAATGCCGTGGTGTCCATTACTTTTAATCCTTTGGATAGCACTTCTTTAAAGGAAAGTGTATCAAATTTTGTTGCGGTTTTATCCTTTTCCGGATCTGAAGTATAAATGCCATCTACCCTAGTACCTTTTAGGATAACGTCCGCTTCTATTTCGATAGCTCGTAAAACTGCAGCAGAGTCCGTAGTAAAATAAGGGTTTCCGGTACCTCCTCCGAATATAACTACCCGTCCCTTTTCTAGGTGACGAATTGCACGCCTTCGGATAAAAGGTTCTGCAACCTCATTAATTTTAATGGCAGATTGCAACCGGGTTTGCATACCTTTGATTTCTAAGGCACTCTGAAGTGCAAGACCGTTAATTACTGTAGCCAACATTCCCATATGGTCTCCTTGTACCCTATCCATACCATTACTGGCACCGGATACGCCACGGAAAATATTACCACCACCAATAACTATGGCTACTTCTACACCTTTGTCTACAACTTCTTTTATTTCATCTGCATATTCAGCAAGTCGCTTAGGATCTATCCCATATTGCCTTTCTCCCATTAGGGCTTCTCCACTCAGTTTTAAAAGTATCCGTTTATATATCATGGTTTGCAGTTAAATCCCAGCAAAAATAGTCAAAAAAAATTATGAAGCGCTTTGTATGCAAACCAATATCAACACTAATTATTTCATAAGATATGCTATGGATTTCATTTAAATTTGTGATCTTGTGCCGATTAATTGGCAAGGGTATATTATGTATCCCTGGAAATCTGAAAAATAGAAGAAATGAAGAAATTAGTGATTGTTTTTTTAATTGGTATTGCGCTTTACGGTTGTGGCAGTACCAAAAACTTACTAAATGTAGACAAAACTCCCATTCTGGTCCATTTAGATTTGGTAAATGTGATAGACGATAAGGTTAAGGTAACTATAAACCCAGGAGCTTTTACCTCTAATAATGTCTCTTTTTATATTCCAAAAACAGTACCAGGGACCTATAGTACAGACAATTACGGTCAGTATATAGAGGATTTTAAAGCCTATAATTATGAAGGAGCTGAATTAACTGTTACCAAAGGCGACGAAAATACTTGGAATATTGCTAACGCATCTGCTTTGGAAAAGATAACTTATTTTGTAAATGATACCTATGACTCTGAAGGGGAAGTGGAAAGCCCGGTGTTTTCACCTGCCGGTACCAACATTCTTAAAGGGGAAAATTTTATGCTTAATTTACACGGATTTGTGGGCTATTTTACTGGCTTAAGTGAAATTCCTTACGAGCTGACAATTGAGCGACCATCTATTCTAAAACCGGCAACCTCATTACCAAAAAAGACTGGAATAGATGAAATCGAAAACGTGGATATTTATACTGCCTCACGCTACTTTGAGGTAATAGATAATCCCATCATGTATGCTAAGACAACTCCTATTTCTTTTAGAATTAAAGATATAGATGTTATTCTTAGTGTTTATTCTCCTAA
This sequence comes from Arenibacter sp., assembly GCA_041747755.1. Lineage (GTDB taxonomy): Bacteria > Bacteroidota > Bacteroidia > Flavobacteriales > Flavobacteriaceae > Aurantibrevibacter. Next base: position 4,349 of record JBGTEN010000125.1, read on the forward strand.
TGGTATATATACAGCTGAAAGTTTGAAAGAGGCTATGCAGAAAATGATGGAAGGTCAAAAGGCGTTTTTAGGAGATGTCAACAGTACGCCACAGTATAATATTCTACTTTATCTTTCTACTTTAGAGGAAACAGATGCCTCTGGTTTCGGGGCCTTGGAGCACCATACTTCAACAGTAGTGGTTCTGCCGGAACAAATGCCAAAAGAACGCTTGGAACAAGCTATGGTAGATGTGGTCTCTCATGAGTTTTTCCATACACTAACTCCTTTGAACGTGCATTCTGAGGAAATTCACTATTTTGATTTCAATGATCCTAAAATGTCGCAACACCTTTGGATGTACGAAGGGACTACAGAGTATTTTGCCAATCTGTTTCAAATTCAGCAAGGCTTAATTGATGAGGCTGAATTTTTTGATCGCATCGTGGACAAAGTTCAGAATTCTAAAGGATATGATGATTCCATGTCATTTACTGAAATGAGTAAAAATATTTTGGTAGATCCTTACAAACCTAACTATGCCAACGTTTACGAAAAAGGAACGCTGATTAACATGGCTTTGGATCTTACCATTCGTGATTTAAGCAATGGTGAAAAAGGAGTCCTATGGTTAATGAAAGAATTATCCAAAAAATATGGGCCTAGTACGCCTTTTAAGGATGATGTTTTAATAGATGAGATTACAGACCTCACTTATCCTGAAGTTAAGGCATTTTTTGAGACTCATGTTATTGGAACAACTCCAATAGATTATGACTTTTACTTAGCTAAAGTAGGCTTGAGTATTGCTCGTGAGGATCAGCCTACGGGTTATTTTTTAGACGGGGATATTCCTTATATCGATGTGGATCAGAACAACGGAAATGCTATTTTTATTCGGGAGGGAATAGAATTAAATAATTTTTTCAATGATTTAGGAGCCAAAGGAGGCGATGTTATCAAAAGTATTGACGGTGTTGCCATTAATTTAGAAAGTATTCGCCCAATTATAGGTGAAAGTTTTGGTTGGGATGCTAATAAAGATATTAGTATTGAAGTCCTTCGTGGCGAGGAGACCATTATTTTAAATGGTAAAGTGGGCACTCCATTATTGAATGCTATGAAGTTAGTTCCTTTGGAAAATGTTAGTGATGAGCATCTAAAGTTAAGGGCGAGTTGGTTGAAGGGATAGCATAAGCATCAGTTAATAAAAAAAGCCGCATTTCTTTCAAGAAATGCGGCTTTTTTGGTTATTTATTTTACTTATTATCCAAGTGCGACTCTTTCAAAAGCGGTAACCTTTAAATTAGCATCAGCAGATTTTACATACTGAGCGACGGTAATTTTACTGTCTTTTATAAAGTCTTGGTTCACCAAGGTATTATCCTTAAAGAAACGATTTAATTTTCCTTTTGCGATATTGTCTAACATGTTCTCTGGTTTACCTTCTTGACGCAATACGTCTTTTGCAATTTCTATTTCTTTGTCGATGATTGATTGGTCTACAGAATTTTCATCTAAAGCAACAGGGTTCATAGCAGCGGCCTGCATAGCAACATCTTTTGCAATAACATCAGCACCTTTTACCGCTGCGGAAAGTCCAACCAAAGTAGCAATCCGATTTCCAGCATGGATATATGACCCGACAAAAGGGGCGTTCAATCTTTTAAAACCGCCAATTTCTATTTTCTCGCCAATAACTCCGGTTTGCTCAATTAGTTTTTCTTGAACTGTAATGTTTTTGTAGCTTGCAGCAAGAAAAGCATCCTTCGTTTCAAAATTTAATGCCATTTCAGCAAATTCATTGGCTAAGTTTACAAAGCTTTCATTTTTTGCAACAAAGTCAGTTTCGCAGTTCAAAGAGATAACCACACCAGAGGTGTTATCGGAACTTACCTTTGCAATGGCGGCACCTTCGGAAGATTCTCTATCCGATCTGTTAGCTGCAACTTTTTGACCTTTTTTGCGCAAAATTTCAATTGCTTTCTCAAAATCACCCTCTGCTTCAACTAATGCTTTTTTACAGTCCATCATACCTGCACCGGTGGTTTGTCTTAATTTGTTTACGTCGGCTGCTGTTATATTTGCCATTTTATTTAAAGTTTTAATATGGGCTACAAATTTGATTGTATCCGATGTTAAATTAATAATTTGTTTAAAAGCTGGGTTAAGGGAAGATTATTCTATTCCTCCTTTAACGTTATCTTGCCATTCTTTAAGCTCATCCCATTTTCCTTCTGCAGCCATTTTTGCTTGTTTTGGCCATGAAGCAGGATTTTTGGAGCCATAGTTAGATCCTTCAGCTACAAGAATTTCATTTAATTCATCCTCAGTCTTTTTTGCAAGATCAGCAAAAGTTAGAATTCCATTAGCTTGAAAAATTTCGGCAATTTTGGGACCTATGCCTTCAACTTGGGTTAAATCATCTGCAACCACTTCTGCTTTCGTTTCTGTAGTGGAAGATGCTTTAGAGGCAGTTGCTTCTTCCTCAGGAGACTTTTCAGATTTACGTTCAGTAAGTCCTTCTGTTACGGCATTGGCTACGTGGGTTAATATGGCTTCAATAGATTTTGAAGCGTCATCATTTGCAGGAATTATAAAATCAATAGGTCTTGGATCCGAATTGGTATCCACCATTGCAAAAACAGGAATGTTTAATTTTAAAGCCTCTTTTACAGCAATGTGCTCTCTCATTGTATCTACTACAAAAAGTGCAGCAGGTAATCTTGTCATGTCAGCTATTGAGCCAAGGTTCTTTTCTAACTTAGCACGCAGACGATCTACTTGCAAACGCTCTTTTTTGGAAAGGGTAAGAAATGTACCGTCTTTTTTCATTCGGTCTATAGAAGCCATTTTCTTAACCGCTTTTCTGATAGTTACGAAGTTTGTCAACATTCCACCAGGCCATCTTTCTGTAATGAACGGCATATTCATTTTTGCGGCCTTTTCTGCAACGATATCTTTTGCCTGTTTTTTAGTAGCTACAAATAATATTTTTCTGCCGGATGATGCAATCTTTTTCAAGGCATCATTTGCCTCTTCTAACTTTGCTACTGTTTTGTACAGGTTGATGACGTGTATTCCGTTACGCTCCATGTAGATGTAGGGCGCCATGTTCGGATTCCACTTTCTTGTTAGGTGGCCAAAGTGCACACCTGCATCCAATAATTCTTTAATTTCAATGTTACTTGCCATTTTTATTATTTAGTTTACGTTCTTTTGAATTAGCAATGCAAAAGTGGTACACTACAGCGTAGCCTGTTGCATTTAGATGCTAAACTAATTTTACCCTGTTTTCCTAAGGAAATTTTTGGGATTTTTAATTTACCCCATGACTGGGGTATTTCAAGGAACTTTATTAATACTATATTTAATCTAATTCGTATTGTTCTACTATTATTATGTAATCCAAAGAGCTTAAAAAGCAATGAGGTATTAACGCTTGGAGAACTGGAATTTTTTACGAGCTTTTTTCTGACCAAATTTCTTACGCTCTACCATTCTTGGGTCTCTTGTAAGTAATCCTTCCGGCTTTAAGATACCTCTGTTTTCTGTATCAACATCACAAAGTGCTCTGGATAATGCTAAACGAATAGCTTCAGCCTGACCTGTAATACCGCCACCGAATACATTAACTTTTACATCAAAACCACCTTCGTTATTGGTTAATGCAAAAGGTTGCTGCACTTTATATTGCAAAGTTGCTGTTGGAAAATATTCGCTTATATCCCTTTTATTTATAGTAATGGTTCCATTACCTTTAGATAAATAAACACGGGCTACCGCTGTCTTTCTTCTGCCAATTTTATGAATTACTTCCATTACTTAAGGTCGTTTAAGTTAATTGCACTTGGTTTTTGTGCTTCCTGATCATGAGCTGATCCAACATATACTTTTAGATTTCTAAAAAGTTCTGCTCCCAATTTGTTTTTTGGCAACATACCTTTTACTGACTTCTCCACAATACGTTCCGGATGTTTTGCCAAGACGTCTTTTGCTACGGCCGATCTTTGTCCTCCGGGATATCCTGTGTAATGAATATAGGTTTTAGAATCCCATTTCTTACCGGATAAATTTATTTTTTCAGCATTGATAACAATTACATTATCCCCGCAATCTACATGCGGTGTAAAACTGGGCTTGTATTTCCCTCTAAGTAATTTTGCTACTTTAGAAGCAAGACGACCCAATATTTCTCCTTCAGCATCTACTAACACCCATTGCTTATCAACAGTGGCTTTATTGGCTGAAATAGTCTTGTAGCTTAATGTGTCCACACTAATATTTTTAATAATTAAACACTCCAATCCCTTTTAACGGGCTGCAAATGTAAACTAATTCTATGGAATTGCAAATGCTTATATCCTAAATATTTATTGATTTTTTTAAGACAGCACAAAATTTACCGCATAGGCAAATGTTGAGGTACTTCCTTACAAGATTAAAATAGGTAATGATCTCCTTATACTTCGTTTTTATGACAAGCTTTTATTGCTTTAAAATAATTTATTTAATAAAATCTATTTAAATAGTTATGCTATGATAAGTAAGAGAATGAAGTAAGAAATAGTTTTTAACATAAAATATAAAGATTCTTTTTACGTTTTAATGGGATGTAATCCCCAAAAATCAAGTTATGAAATTAAATAGTATTTTATTTTTGTTTGTTTTAGCACTATTTCTGTCTTGTTCATCGGACAAGGACAATGAGAATGAAGGAGGAAGCAATGCCATAGTTGGCGTTTGGGACCTTACAGAATTAAAAATAAATGCGAGCACAGCCACTGATGAAGCTAAATTCGCCAAAGAAATATTAGATTATTTAAGTGTGGCAAACTGCTATATTTTAACCATTGATTTTAAGTCAGATTTAAGTTTGGTTACGGAGAGCAAAGGAGGTTATCTAGAAGTTAATGCCAATCAGGCAGGCACTGGGTTAGATATCCCATGTCCTACTCAAAAAGACACAGAAACAACTACTTACACTTATTCTAATGGCGTTTTAAGCGTAATTGGAGATGACAATCAAACGGTTAACACTAATGTGATAATTTCCGGAAATACTATGACCGTAAATGCCGTAGATCTAGATTTGGAAAATTTCAATGAAAGTGGCCAGTTAGTTTTTACAAGAAGATAAACCTTTATGAAGCAATGCAAAACCCCTTTCGTAATGAAAGGGGTTTTTTTTATTTTTTTAAACCAGATGGGGATATGCCAAATAATTGAATAAATCGTATCCTGAAATATTAATAATGCATCATTTTAGAAAAGAACTATATTTATAAAAAATTGGTCTTTAGTGTTTTGATATATAAGTATCTCGTTTTTACAAATCTTTTCTGTTTGTTTTATTGCCTTATTTATGGCAGGTTGTATAGACCCAGTAGAACCGAAATTTGAATACAAGGAAGGCTTGGTTTTTATAGAAGGATTTGCGTCCACTGCACTAGGAGCATCCTTTGTTTCCATAAAGCAATCTGCAATTGAATTTGGAATATTTAGAAATGTTTTCATAACTGAGGCTGACGTTATCTTTAAGGAGGTAAATTCTGGAATAACAGTTCGCTTGATTGAGCAAAGTGAAATTTATGTGCCTCCGGACGATTTTGTCGTTACTGTAGGTAGCATGTGGGAACTAATAATAACACTTTCTAACGGAACCGTTTATAAATCCGAACCGGAATCCGTATTAAATCCTGTAGAAATTCAGGATATAAATGCGGTTTATGACCCTGCGTTATTTTTTAGGGAAAGTTCAGGTAAGTTTGTTCCAGGGCATAAAATCAACATCACTTTTCAGGATCCGGCAGCAGAAGAAAACTATTACTATTGGAGTTTTCGCTCTTTTGAGAATATTGATAATTGTGAGCTATGTAATGAGAGTATTTTTAGAAATGGAGGTTGTGAAACGGCTCCTCTAGGCTCAACTCCTTTTAATTATTACAGTTACAGATGTGAAACAGATTGCTGGCAAATTCGCTTCCCGGAAAGTATCAGCATATACGACGATAAGTTTACCAACGGGAATACCATTGTATCATTACCTGTTGCTCAAATACCGTTGTATACCAGAGAAAATGTAGTTGTAGAGATACAACAATTTAACCTTACCCCTGCGGCTTATCAATATTACAAAGTACTGAAAGATATAGTTGATAATAGTGGAGGTTTCAATGCCCCTCCTCCGGCTGCTCTTGTAGGAAATATGATAAACCCCAATGATAAGGACGATTTTATTCTTGGAAGATTTAGCGCTGCAACCACTACCACAGCATCTATTTTTATTGACCGATCTGGCATAAGCGAAGATCCAATTTTACGACCGGAACTCCGAAGGTATGAAGATTGCGAAGTATGTCCTCCTCAAAGTCCATGTCCCATTGATTGTGTGCCGATTACCCAAGCTGCTTGTGGGGAATCCAGATTTAGAACGGCCATAGTACCAAACGGGTGGATAGGGAAATAATAGATATTATGGAAGCTCAATTGTTTTTGGAATTTGTATTGGCTTGCTGAGGTTTTTTATAAATATTCTAACAAAAATTGTAAGCAAAAACTTTAATATATCTTTATAAATGATAAAACAAGGTATCAGATTACTATCCTTATAAAAACTGACGCCAGCATACAGCAGCGGCAGCAACTAACATTTCATAGAATGCTATTAATGAAGATACAGATGATTTGGATACACCCAACTTAATTACTGATATATCTAGGTTCTTAAAATAGGATACTATATTTACAAGTGCAGTTTAATTACTGAAGCGGGCTTTTGATTTAATGGAAGTTATAGATATATGACATATAAAAAACGGACATCTAAAAATTACAGATAAATATTTATTATATTTCAAAAAATAATTTTCCTATGAAGAAAATTAACCAATGTACTATTTAACAAAAGTGCTAGAATAGTGTCCAAAATAAGATTTTTTCCTGCGGGCTTCATTTTTTCAATTGTTGCATTATTGAAATTGATGAACGGTTGTACAGATCCTATTGAGCCAGAATTTAAATACATAGAGGGTTTAGTTTATATAGAAGGACTAGCAACTAATGTAGAAGGTGCTTCGTATGTTAGTATCTTCGAATCTGTGTTGGAGTTTGGCGTGAATAAAAATGTATTTGTTCAAGGAGCGGATGTAAACTTTGTAAATTCAAACACTGGTACTCAGGTGAAACTAATAGAGGAAGGCGAGTTATATATTCCTCCAACAGATTTTACCGCCAATATTGGAGAAACTTGGGAACTTAGTGTTGTACTACTAAATGGAAAACAATATTATTCAGAGGAGGAAACCTTAACAATGCCCGTAGAAATCTCCCAAATAGACGTTAGCTATAGCTCAGAACTTTTTTTTAGTGAAGAATACAACTCCTTTGTTCCTGGTCATTCCATATCGGTTAGTTTTAATGATCCTCCTGATAGGGAAAATTTCTACTATTGGCGTTACCGAAGTTTTGAAAAATTAACATATTGTTGGATTTGCAACAATGGTTTTTTCAGAAACGGCGAATGTGACTTATTTGATCCAAGAGCCACCGATGTACAACCTTATTACACTTATGGATGCGAAGAGGATTGCTGGAGAGTACGTTATGGGGATAAAATTGAAATATTTTCGGACAATTTTACCAATGGTACTACAATTAACAAATTACCCGTTGCCAATATCACATTGCACACTAAGGGAAAAATATTAGTAGAGATGCAACAATTTTCCCTTTCTCCAAAAGCATATGCATACTATAAAGTTATCAAAGATCTTGTGGATAATAATAGTGGGTTTAATGCCCCTTTACCTTCAGCTTTACTTGGTAATATTTTTAATCCCAATGACCAAAATGAGTTTGTTCTTGGTAGATTCTCGGCAGCTCCCGCCAGCATAGAACAAATTCTTATAGACCGTTCAGAAGTAGAAGAGTTTCCTTTAGAGACTCAAATTTTGCCAATTACAGAAGGGTTTGGAGATCCTGTTCCACCTCCCATAACTGAAGTGGCGCCATGTAGAGAAGGGCGTTTTAGAACAGGAGTACGACCGGTAGGCTGGCAAGATTAATTAAATTGAATTTATATGAAACGAATTAAGTTGCTAAGCAAATTTTTGTTTTCTCAGGGAGGGGAATTAAAATGGAGATTCATTGTAATTTTGTTCGGATTATCTTGCTTTTCCTTATGCTATGCTCAAGAACATTCTATATCCTTCGAGATTGTAAATGAAACAACCGGTCTGCCATTAGAAAATGCAGATATTTCCATTACTCCTTGTGCCTGTGGGGGTGTAACGAGCTCATACGGTAGATTTTCAATAATCTTGCCTCAAAATACGTATAAACTAAGTGTAACACATATAGGCTTCAAAGAGATAGTACAGACAGTGATATTGGATAAAAATCTAATTGTAAGAATACAACTACCCGAGCAAGAAGAACAATTATCTGAAGTAATTGTACGTGCAAAAAGAATTGTTGATAATCTCGAATCTCCTCAAATGGGAGCTTTGCAACTAAGTGCTCAGGACTTAAAGAAGATACCGGCGGCTGTAGGAGAATTTGATGTTCTACGGGGGATGACACTTTTGGCAGGTGTAAATAATGCAGGGGAAATAAGTAATGGACTATCCGTAAGAGGAGGGTCATTAGATCAGAATCTTTTATTGTATGATTATGCTCCGGTTTTTAATCCAACCCATTTGTTCGGACTTTTTTCAGTATTTACACCTGATGCAATCTCTACAGTAGATCTTTATCGTGCCAATATTCCTGCACGCTATGGAGGTAGAATTACATCTGTATTGGATATTAAGGTGAAAAATCCCTATGTAGACAAGTTTAAACTAAGTGGGGGTATTGGATTGGTATCAAGTAGACTAAACATTGAAACCCCAATTATTAAAGACAAATTAATGCTTCAAGTGGGGGGAAGAGCGGGACTTACTGATTTTTTATTGCCTATCGTATCGGAGCGATTAAAGAACACCAAAGCCAGGTTTTATGATAGTACAATGAAGTTATTATATCTACCCACAGAGAATGACCAAATTTCATTTACGGGTTTCTACAGTAAAGATTTTTACCAGTTAGATCTTATAACTCAAATTCAAAATATTAACGCGGAGAGTAATCAATATGATTTTAAAACATTAAATGGAACTTTGAATTGGACGCACACTTTTGACGATGAATCTAATTTAAGGACTATTCTGGTTGCCAGTAATTACACACCCAAAACTATTTTTCCGGAATCGGAAAGAGATAATGAAATAGAATTTGAATCCAGTATTAATTACCTAAGCTTCATATCTGAATATTCTAAAACATTATCAGAGAAAGTAGATTATTATGGTGGAGCACAGGTCAACCGCTACCTAATACAACCTGGAAAGCTCGATCCGGGTTCGGGAAATAGTATTATTCCGGTAAATTTGCAATCTGAGACCAGTTATGAATTTGCCGGTTATGCAAATATTAATTGGAATCCTTTGGATCATCTATCTTTATCTGGTGGATTGCGTTTTAATCATTATGTATTTGTTGGTCCGTACACCCAAGCCACTTTTGATGAGAACTCTGGACTATTGCTGGACTCTAGATTTTTTGAAAAGGGAGCGGGAGTAAAAACCTACAATGGGTTAGAACCAAGGCTTGGGGCTACCTATAAACCTGAGTTCGACCTAAGCTTTAGTAAAACAGGGCCAGTTGGGTTGTATTTTCTGTTTCAAATTTGATTCCCGGTTTTTTTTCTTGGAACGAGTAAGCGATAAGGCTTGCCACTAGGTTGGTCAAAAAGTTTCCAAAGCT
>JBGTEN010000126.1:0-2632 GCA_041747755.1 Arenibacter sp.
GTTGGCTTTAAGGGCGATTTGAATGCTTTCTTTAAGTTTGTGAATACCGATAAACAATTTTTCTTTCCCAATACCGATGCCGGAAGACAAGCGTATATTGATGAGTCGACTAAATATTTGGATGAACTTACCAAAAAACTACCGGATTATTTTGGCATTCTTCCCAAGGCGAAACTACAGGTAAAACGCGTTGAAGCCTTTAGAGAGCAAGACGGCGCCCCGCAGCACTATTCTAAAGGAACACCGGACGGCTCACGTGCAGGAACGTATTACGCCCATTTGTCGGATATGAATGCTATGCCAAAATCTACTATGGAAGGCGTTGCCTACCATGAGGGAAATCCCGGGCATCACATGCAAGTTTCCATAGCACAGGAATTAGAGTCGGTTCCAAAATTTAGAACACAGGCAGGGTTTAGTGTATACAGTGAAGGTTGGGGTTTATACTCCGAAGTGCTGGCAAAAGAAATGGGCGGATATCAAAATCCGTATTATGATTTTGGTCGCCTCGTAAATGAAATCTGGAGAGCCATCCGTTTGGTGGTAGATACCGGAATCCATTCCAAGGGCTGGACAGAAGCCGATGCCATCAAGTATTTTACCGAGAATTCCTCTATTTCACAAGGCGCTATAAAGGCCGAAGTGCAACGGTATATGGTCATGCCCGGACAAGCTACCTCGTATAAAATTGGCATGCTGAAAATTTTAGAGTTGCGAAAAAAAGCAGAGACTGCTTTAGGAGATCAATTTAGTATTAAAGGTTTCCATGACACCATTTTGGGTGGTGGCGCATTACCGCTGGAATTGTTGGAGCGAAGAGTAGACACCTGGATTGGTTCTTTTAAGGCCCTTTAAAAACTCTGTTTTTAAGAAATTCTGATAAAAACCCCCGCTGAAAAGGCGGGGTTTTTTTATGCAAGCAAAAGAACCTGTCCTCTGGCAGGCATGAACACCTATAGAAAAAACAAAATGAGTGAATAAATGAAAATAAAATACTAGTGGATAACAATATTGAATATCAACTTTTTAAGAACCATTAAATGGTCAACTTAGGGAGAACCGGCATTGTGCGATGTAGCGCTATTTTAATCCGCAACCATAATAAGGTCAGCTAGCTTTGAAGACGTGACTTTAGATTTTAGGATGCCGGAACAATCCATCACATTTTTAATGTTATCCAATTTACAGAGTAAAGCAATCACGGCAGAAAGACCATTGAATAAAATGGCTTTATCCCTCGGATTTTTTGGTTTTTTCCCTTGATGGTGTAGGGGTAGGGAATAACCACAACCTTTTAAGAATTCCGCTTCTATTTGCAATAATTCTAGAGGAGAATAGCCATTAAAGGTTTTATTAAAGTTTTGATTTACAAGACCCACATAATTTAATTGCAAGGACCCATGTTTATCGGATAAATGCCTCCAAGAATTGGAATTATCCAAAATAGTACCTACGGCACAGTGTTCACAACTTACCGGATTTAAATTTCCTGCATGAAATGCGTTGTATAATTTTTCTATCGCTTGATTAAACCGGACGCTCATAACTTTAAATTATTAGTAGTACCTAGTACGCATCTTAAAGGTACTATATTCTAAAATGAATACAAAAGGCTTAACGCTATTGTTGGTATTTTTTACCAACATTTAACAGGGGTTTATTAGTTTTAAAAGAAAAGTACTACATTTAGACCTCCCCCAAAACTTTAGTTCAGCAATATAGTACGCCTAAATAAAAAATAGACGTCATAAAAGGGCATATATTGCGGGTATATGGTCTAAAGCGCTCGAATTCATTTACTTATAAATTACAGAGTCTATGGCAAAAAATAAGAAAATAATAATTGAAGGATCTGAAATTACAATCCTTCAAAGGGAAGCCCAAGAACTTATTTCACTTACTGATATGGCTAAAAGTCAAATGCAGGAAGCTATTATCATCAAGTGGCTCAGTCTGAAGAGTACCATAGAGTATTTAGGGGAATGGGAAGCCCTATATAATCCTAGTTTTAATTATACCGAATTCGGTACAATTAAAAATGCTGCGGGTAGTAATAATTTTGTTTTATCAGTAAAAAATTGGATTGGGCAAACAGGTGCAATTGGTATAACTGCCACTGCTGGTAGATATGGAGGTACTTATGCTAATAAAGACATTGCATTCCATTTTGGAATGTGGATTAGCCCAAAATTTCAATTGTTGCTTGTAAAAGAATTTCAACGCCTTAAAGCAGATGAAAATGATCGTTTGAAGTTAGAATGGAACCTTCAACGAATTTTAGCAAAAGTTAATTACCATATTCACACTGATGCCATTAAAGAAAATCTTATTCCAAAAGAATTAAGTAAAAACCAAATAAGTTTTGTATACGCAAATGAAGCCGACTTACTCAATGTGGCTTTGTTTGGAATTACTGCCAAACAATGGCGTGATGAAAATCCAAAATTAGAAGGTAATATAAGAGACCAAGCTACCATTGAACAATTGGTGGTACTTTCTAATTTAGAGAGCATAAATGCAGTTCTAATTAATCAAGGTATAGAACAACCCATAAGGTTGAAGCAACTCAATCAAATAGCTATAACACAGATGAAATCTCTAGTTGCTAACAAACACATAAAGAAACTAAAAT
>JBGTEN010000127.1:0-5831 GCA_041747755.1 Arenibacter sp.
GGCAAGAAAAGTTCTGCTTCTGCTCCGTCTTCGGAAAATATGAGATAGGCAGAGGGGCCTTTGGTTATTGCGCCATCTTTTAAAGGGTTCAGTTTAATGTTTAGGGTAGCTAATTCTAAACATGTTTGTCTCAAATCGGAAAATACACGGCCGTCTGAAAACAAACAATTTGCTCTTCATTCCGGACATTCCGTTTTTGACAACGGCATAGTGGAACTGAAATTCAAGTCATCTTCATCTTTAAATGTAGCTGTTGCACCATCAACTTCTATTTCCCCATAACCCTCTATAAGCTGCCCATCTTTTAGAAGAAAAGCCACTTCGCGGGTACTTTCAATTCCTTCGGACAAAAAGGTGTAATCGGCTAGTAAAATATTATTCTCAAAAGTTCCGGTAAAGGTTCCGGTATTGGTGTCCTTTTCCAGAAGGGAATACGTTAATTTTCCGGAAACTTCATCATCAATACTAGTGACCTGTAGGCTAATTTTGCTTCCGTTGCCTTCATAGACATAGCAATCTGTTCCTAAGGTAGCTGATACCAAAGTACTTTCTTCCATTGTGGATTCTACAGTACTCCTGTCAGCTTCTGCTTCTTTATTTTTACAACTAAATAGAACAATAACGGATAGAACTAAAATAAGGCTATTTTTCATCTTCTTTTTTTTACTGTTAATCAATCTTTTTAAATACTAATAACAATCCTGAAGGATTGGATAAATGCAATCTATTCTTCTCAATTTTATATGTAGAACTACTTTGAAGTGCTTTCAAAAACAAATCTTCTTTATTTTCAGCCATACACATCATTTTAGTGGTGGCCGGATTGGTGAATCGCAGTAATCCTTTCTCATAAAATAACCTCCCGTTGATGCGGTTACACCCCGCATGACCCGAAAATGTATTGGTAGTAGTGTTAATTTCCAAATAGGGTAACTCTTTGGAAAAATCTGATAATGATACTTTTGCTTCTTGCAAACTCTCCAAAACCCAAATATCATGCAATCGGTAGTCGGTTATGTAACTTCCACAACCTTCCAATTTTTGGAATTCTGTTTCACCACTATTTTTAAGTTCAATTGAAACGGAGTACGGTGACGCTTCCCCGGACATGGTATTTATACACTCTTTTTGGCTAATCTGAATAGTTAGGTTTACGGATTCAGTTTCTATTTTATACAGCTTTATATTAGCATCCATAGCGCTGATAGGATCGGCATGCGGGGTTGTAAAATTTTCAAAATTTTCCATAAGTGAGGTAAATTGAATACCGGTTTCGGAAATAGTAAAATTCCAAAAAGGTTCATTTCCATTTGCTTTGAAATAGGGAATTTGCTCCGGATTTTCTTGTTCAGCAGGAGTCAAAACCATGGCTTCCGATGCTTTGGGCACTTCACTTACAGCTAATTTTGGATTACAGCTATACATGAAAAAAAGGGCAAGGACAATAAAGAACTGTTTTACCATTGGGTGTTAGTTATCTATTTTCTTAAATCGCAAAAATGGAACATCTCGAACCAATAAATTCAATTTCCCATCACTATCAAAGGAATAAGAATCTACCTTTTTAATGGTTTGTGTAAACTGTGCTTCGCCACCACCATCACAATACATCATGGTAGTTGGGTATTGTTCTCCAAAACTAATGGCTTTTCCATTCAAAGTATATTTTGAAGCGTAGCCGTTGCAACTGCCTGTTCCACTTACTTCACTGGTTTCTTTGTTAAATGTAATCTGAGGTTTCTTGTCGGGAAATAGCCCTTCAAAAGCAATTCGAGGACCGGAAATATAGTCCAGTTCCCAGGTAGCTCCATACAAAGCCTCTTCAGGGGCACTTTTAGTTGTGCCACATGAGGTATAAATTAAAACGAGTGCAAAAGCGACTAAACGAAAATTACTGTTCATAATTTAATGGATTTGTGATTAATTTTGAGTTTGTTTATTTTTTTTCCGAAGAAAAGTAAAGTGCTTACTAAGAGTAGTAAAAAAAGGAAAATAAATAGCGTATTCCTTAAGACCAGAGCATATCCTAAATTGGTGACATCAACAAAGGGATAGGGATAAAATCCGGAGAAATGACCGCGCACTAAAATCCAAACAAAATAAAGTAAAGGATACCATAGCCAGATTCCAAATGTTTTTAAAACTAAATCTTTTTTCTGCGCAAAGTAAATCCAGTAGGTTAACATAAAAGCAGGAATAAAGGTATGGAGCATTTCGTCTACGAGAAACTGTAAGCCTGTAGGTTCCCATATTCCTCGTAAAATAATTTGGTAAACTATACCGACAATTAGTATAAAGGCAGTAATTGCAGTCATTGAACCTTTTGAACTTAAAAAGGATAGGAGAGACTTCTCTGACTTAAACAATTGCGATGTGAAATATAAGGCTACCAGAATATTGGTTAGAATAGTGAAAAAGCTGAAAAAGCGAATTAGGGTTTCAAAAAGATTTGTCTGACGATTCTGTATTATGAGTATAAGTTGTAGAAGTACCGCAAACCATGCCGAGATAAACCCCACCCAATTGAACCAAGATCTTTTAGTGCTTTGATCCATTTTTTATAAAATTATATCGACTTAAAAAAAATCAATTTAATTAGTTTCAGGGGAAGATTCAAATATACTATTTTTTTGCCTCCTAACTTTCTTTTTTGATTGTATTTTAGTACAGATACGGGAAACGAATATTACAGTTTTAAAACATGTAAAGGCATTTATTTGACTTAAGAATTTATTATTATTTTTTCTTTTTTCCTACTGACAAATGCTTCCAATTTATGTTTTTTAGGATAGAGATTTTAAAGTGTTATAATTCCAAGTGAAAACGGTTAATAGGGTATTAATTTTCTAAAAAAGCTATATCTTTAAACAACTTCTAACGGTTAATATAACTTTTATGATCCTCTTGATTATTGTTATCCTCCTCCTGATTCTGTTCTATTTTGTTTTTGTTTACAACAAGCTTATCCGCCTCAGAAATATGGTGGCAGAAGCATGGAGCGGCATAGACGTACAACTTCAAAAGCGATATGATCTTATTCCCAACATTGTAAAAATAGTACAGGGTTATGCTACTCATGAAAAAAACTTGTTTGAGCGTATCACAGATTTACGTACCAAAGGAATAGCAGCCCAATCTGTAAAGGAGCAAGAGTTGGCCGAGGTTGGACTCTCTAAAGCTTTGGGGAATCTTTTTGTGGTGGTAGAAAACTATCCGGCGTTAAAAGCTAATGAGAACTTTTTAGAACTGCAACGCGATTTGTCCAAAGTAGAAAATGACTTGCAAAAGGCCAGACGATATTATAACGGAAGCGTTCGAAATAATAATATTCTCATTGAACAATTCCCTTCCAACATAATTGCCGGAATAGCCAAACACAAGCAAAGCGACTATTTTGACATTAAGAATGACAGTGAAAGAGCAGTTCCTGAAATAAACCTTTAAACCCTTAGGATGAGACGTACTATTTTTCTGATTTTAGTTGCTCTAAGTTGTAGTTTGTCATTTTCACAAGAGCGCATTTTAAGTTACAACTCCAACATTGTAGTAGAGAATTCAGGATCTTTATTGGTCACTGAAACAATTATGGTTCGCGCTGAAGGGAATCAAATAAAAAGAGGGATTTATCGCTCCTTCCCAACCAATTATAAAGATAAAATAGGTACGCGCTTTAAGGTAGATTTTGAGGTGGTGAATGTTTTTAAAGACAATGCTCTGGAACCTTATTTTACAGAGAAAAAGGGAAATGGAGTCGTGGTGTATATTGGAGACAAATCCCGGTTTTTAAGCCCTGGAGTTTATACCTATGTAATAACCTATCGTACTACAAAACAAATTGGTTTTTTTAAGGATTTTGACGAGCTGTATTTTAATGCCATAGGTGGAGATTGGACTTTTGCTATTGAGCAAGCCACCGTTAGTATCACACTGCCAGATGGAGCATTTGTAATACAATCTGCCGTATTTTCAGGTCCGGACGGCAATACAAGTTGCGATTGTACTTTTGAAGAGCGCGGCAATCTGGTTACAATTGCTACCACTAAAGCACTCCAACCTTATGAGCAACTCACTTTTGCGGTTGCATGGCCCAAAGGCTTGGTAAAAGAACCAACTGCAACCGAAAAAGCAGCTTCTTTTTTTAAAGACAATTTTCATGTCTTATTTGCATTGCTGGGATTGGGACTAGTGTCGTTTTTATATTATAAAGCATGGAAAAAAGTAGGAGTGGACCCACCGAAAGGAACAATTATTCCATTGTTCGATCCCCCAGCTGGTTTTAGTCCGGCAGATACTTCCTTTTTATATCAGATGATGCTTAGTCAACGTGCTATTTCTGCTGCTATAGTAAATATGGCCATTAAAGGGCATTTGAAAATTATCAACTTAAAGAACAAATACAGTTTGGAGCGACTTAATACAGATACAGCGCTGTTAACTCCGGAAGAAGTGGCCATAGCATCCGCACTTTTTTCAAAAGGTTCTAAACTAGATTTGGACAACAAAAATCATAGTGTATTTACCAGTGCCAGAACCAAAACATATTCTCTGTTGAATAAAAAAATGCAACCCAAGTATTTTAGTTTGAATTACAAGCATTTGGCTAAGGGACTTATTGCCTCTGTTTTTTTGGTAATCCTAACATTTATGCTTTCGCCTACACCGACAATACCTTTTATTTTGATTGTTTTGCTTATTGCTTTGGTAATTTTGTTTACTTATTTAATTAAGGCACCAACAGTATTGGGACGCGCTCTTATGGATGAGATTGAAGGATTTAAAATGTATTTGTCTGTGGCCGAGCAGCAACAATTGAATGCGCTACATGAACCCGACTTAACTGTGGAACGTTTTGAAGCGCTCCTTCCTTATGCTATGGCTTTGGGAGTGGAAAATAAATGGGGAGCAAAGTTTGAAAATGCTTTAACCAAGTCCGCTCAGGAAACCTCCAAAGGATATAGTCCGGCTTGGTATGCCGGTGCCGGGGCAATGGCTTTCTCACCACAAAAGTTCTCTTCTGATATGGGTAAGAGTTTTAATTCGGCTATCTCATCGGCATCTACACCTCCCGGAAGTTCATCAGGTAGTGGTGGAGGTGGTTCATCCGGCGGTGGAGGCGGTGGAGGCGGTGGAGGCGGCTGGTAGATTTTAAGTCGAAGGTCTAAAGTCTAATGTCCAATATTTAGAGGTCTATACTTGAAATTCGGTTTCAAGTCTGACCTTAATTGGCTATCCATACTAATTCGAGTGATTTTCGAAGAAAATCGTATCGAGAATCGCTGGGAAGAATGAACAGCTTAGTTGAATGTTTAAACTTGGTAAAAACTGTAGGGCTACCTAATTGCTCACGTAATTTTAAAATGTAAAAAGAGTCTAGTCTAATGACCAATCACCAACCACACTATACTAATTTATACACCTTTATTGAGCTAGGAGTCACAAATGCTAATTAATAATTTCCACCAAAATGTCCTTCTTCAATTGCACATTTCCTAAATTTTCCCTTGGAACAAATCCGGTTGAAATACTCACGATTTGTCCTAAATGATTCTCAAAGACCCGATTTGGGTAACCTTAGGACTTATCCTAATGAAAGTCCAAAAATTTTTAAAATGCGGGCGTGGTGGAATTGGTAGACACGCCAGACTTAGGATCTGGTGCCGCGAGGTGTGGGAGTTCGAGTCTCCCCGCCCGTACTAAAAGCTCTCAAGAAATTGAGAGCTTTTTTCTTTTAAAATCGAGTCTAAAAAATGGTCAGGTACAACATAGGTACAACATTTTGCTATTTTAACTACTAAATTTAGAATAATCGGTTTTAAATATATTTGACATTA
>JBGTEN010000128.1:0-24110 GCA_041747755.1 Arenibacter sp.
CATTAAATAACGTTTCAGTTCCAATTCTTAGCGAATCAATGGGAACAGTTGGAACATATGGTGTACTGCTAAAGTATCTTTTCCCATCATGACGAATTACCAATGAAAATCGAACATCATTAGATAAAATACTAGTGGATATCCGTTGGTCAGATGTAAAACTTGGGTCCGGAACATAAACACCCGATCCCGGATCTAGTTCTGTTAAACTTGATGATCCGGAACCGGCGACAATCCCATCCTCGTCAAGTATTTCATAGAACAGAATAATACTTTCTAATGTTGCAACTGTTGGCTGCTCAAAGAAGTTATTTGTTAAAGATACTTTTACTTCTATAGGGATGTAGGGTTCATCCTCATTTACCATAATAACCGCATCAACTATTAGTCTTGGAGTTTCTGTGGGTAATTCTATGTCAATAACATCCTCGCAACTGCTTATCAAAAAAAATAGTACGAAAAGATAATTTAGCCTTTTCATTTTTTAAAACTTAAAATTATAGGTAACAGCCGGTACAATTCCAAAAATTGAGGTTCGGATAGCTTCATTTACCCCTGTATCATCATTACGTCTAAAGTCTATAGACGCTGCGTTTCTTCTATTGTAAAGGTTGTAGATGCTAAAAACCCATTCCGTCTGCAATTTTCGATTACCATTTTTTCTTGGAGTTAAGGTGGCAGCTACATCAATTCTGTGATAATCTGGTAAACGTTCCTTATTCCTTAGTCCAAAATAAGGAATAACGAGCCCTTGAAATTCAAATTGTCCTATAGGATAATTTGTAGGTCTACCGGTTTGATAAACAAGATTACTGTTAAAGCTCCATTTTTTGTTTAGCTCAAAATTGGCAAATACGGATATGTCATGAGGTCGATCATAGGGCGTATTATACCATTGTCCAAGGTTGATTCCCGTTTCCCGATTTGACCTACCATTATCAAAGGTTGGTATTCTTCCAGGGGTTCGCTGTTCTGACTTGGAAAGTGTATAAGCCAACCATCCTTGAAATTTTCCTTCATTTTTCCTTAAAAGTACTTCCAAACCATAGGCTCTTGCTTCTCCATTTAAAATGACTCTTTCAATGGCATTATTTGCAATTAAATTGGCTCCATCAATATAATCTATCCTATTGTCGATATCTTTATAAAAGATCTCTGTTTCAAAAGAAAACTCTCCATTGTTTATATTTCTAAAATAACCTAAGGCATACTGATCTAAAAGCTGAGGCTTAACGAAAGGTCCACTCGGCGTCCATACATCTAGTGGAGTAGGGGAACTTGTATTGGACAGCAAATGAAGGTATTGCGCCAAACGCGTATAACTTGCTTTAATAGAGTTGTTCTGATTAAAAATATACGCCATTGAAAGACGTGGTTCCAGATTAGTAAAGGTTGCCAGACTACCCCTTCTACCGGGATTAGTAACCCCAATAGGTTCTGCTTCTTGATATGTAAGTGAAAAGGGATCAAAAACAACTGGTTGGTTGTTGGCATAGACATTAATCTCATCTTGTCCCATCCTGTTAAAATAGCTAAAACGAAGACCGTAGCTTAGGCTCAGTTTATCACTTATTGTGTGTTCGGTGTCAATATAACCAGCAAATTCATTGGCGTATTTTTGAATCAATTGTTCCTCCAAAATCCCGGAATCAGGGCGACTAGGTTCAATTTTTCCAGGATTGAACTGGTAGTAAACATTATTTATCCCATAATTTATTTGAAATTTATCATTCAAATAGTGTTTTAAATCATACTTGATATTGAAATTCTGTATTCCTGAATTCCAGTTAAAACCAACAAAATCCAGTTTTAAACCGTAATAATAATCTGAATAAATTAGAGAAAGATTAGAGAACAATCGCTCAGAAAACAGATGATTCCAGCGAAAATTTAATACTGAATTACCATAGGTATTTACGAAATTATCGCTAATTCCAAACACATCTCTTCCGAAATAACCCGATAAAAAGAGACTATTGGCATCATTTACTTTGTAATTAAGCTTTGTATTTAGATCATAAAAATAGGCCGTATTATCAATATCAAAAAGCGGAAGAAATAAATGAGCATAAGACGCTCTTCCACCAATTAAAAACGCAGCTTTATCCTTCACAATTGGTCCTTCCACAAGCAATCTGCTTGCAACAGCTCCTATACCTCCATTAACCTTTAATTCTTTGCTATTCCCCTCTTTTTGAAATATTTCTAAAACGGAAGAAACACGGCCTCCATATCTGGCAGGAATACCACCCTTAAATAATTTAACATCTTTTATGGCGTCCGGATTAAATACAGAAAAAAATCCAAATAAATGTGAACTATTGAAAATAATGGCTTCATCCAAAAGAATGAGGTTCTGATCTACGGCCCCACCTCTTACATTAAATCCTGAGGCACCTTCGCCAGCATTGGAAACTCCGGGTAACAAAAGAATCGATTTAATCACATCCACTTCTCCCAGAATAGTTGGAATTTTTTTAATAGTTTCAATGGACAATGTGTTTACACTCATTTGAGGTTTTCGAATATCCAGTTTCTCAACATTTTCTGTAACAACAACCTCTTCAAGTTGCTCTGCTTCTTCTTCCATTTGAATATTCAATCTTATATTCTCAGAAAGTGTAATGTTTTGATTTACAGCTCTGTATCCCAGATAGCTTATTTGTAGAGTGTAGTCGCCCTCAGGGAGGGTAATGGAATAAAAACCATATTCGTTTGTTACTACCCCAGACCGAAGGGGTTGGACCAAAATGGTTACCCCAATTAAAGATTCGTTACTTGATGCTTCTAAAACAGTTCCACTTATAGTATATCTCTTTTGTTGTCCAATAACTATAAACGATATTCCTAATGCTATAAAGAGAAAAATTCTAGGTAAGAAGCGCATGCAACATTTTTTTTTAAATGTAACGAAATTCTTTTGGACAAATACACATTCGGATGACAAATTAAGTCGAACAATGCACTATAATGTGGGTCTTTAAATGTAAAACTTACAACTTAGCAAACTAAAAAAATGCATTGTAACTCTTACTAAGCTACAATGCATCATTGCTATTTAAAGAAAGTAAAGTTTGAGAGACTAAATTTCTGAAAGTATATTATTAAAAGTATTACTTGGTCTTAAAGCTTTCTCAATTAAATCTGCCTCAGGCAGGTAATAGCCTCCTAACTTTTGCGGAGTACCTTGACTGGCATTAATTTCATTTATTATTTTTGCTTCATTTTCACTCAGCTCGTAGAACACTTTTGAAAATATAGTCTTTAATTGTTGGTTACTGTCCTGTTGAGCTAGGGCTTCAGCCCAATATAAAGAAAGATAAAAATGACTTCCTCTTACATCTAACTCACCAACTTTTCTTGAAGGTGATTTGTCATTGTTTAAAAATTTTTCTGTTGCTTTGTCTAGCGCATCTGCCAAAACCAATGCCTTTTTATTACTATTCTTCTCACTAAAGAACTCCAAAGAAACACCAAGAGCAAGAAATTCTCCTAAAGAATCCCAACGCAGGTGCCCTTCCTCCAAAAACTGTTCTACATGTTTGGGAGCAGATCCGCCGGCACCGGTTTCAAATAAACCTCCGCCGTTCATTAAGGGTACAATAGATAGCATTTTTGCACTTGTACCTACTTCTAAAATTGGAAATAAATCAGTGAGGTAGTCTCTTAGTACATTTCCAGATACGGATATTGTATCCTCTCCATTTTTTAGACGTTCCAAGGTAAACAGTGTAGCAGCTGCTGGAGATAAAATGCGGATGTCCAAATCTGTCGTTTCGTAGGTTGGTAAATATAAATTTACCTTCTTAATCAATTCTGCATCATGAGCTCTTTTGTCATCTAACCAAAATACTGCTGGTGTACCAGTAGCCTTTGCTCTTGAAATGGCGAGTTTTATCCAGTCTTGAATAGGAGCATCCTTAACCTGACACATTCTCCAAATATCTCCTTTTGCTACAGCATGTTCCAGAAGGACAACGCCAGCGGCTTCATCTATTATTTTTACTATTCCTTCTTCTTGAATTTCAAAGGTTTTATCATGTGATCCATATTCTTCTGCTTTTTGAGCCATAAGTCCCACGTTTGGGACAGTCCCCATTGTTCTAGGATCAAATGCCCCATTTTTTTTGCAAAAGTCGATAGTAACTTGATAAATATCCGCATAACTACTATCCGGAATAATCGCTTTTGCATCCTGTAACTCTCCTTTTGAATTATACATTTTTCCGGAACTTCGAATCATCGCAGGCATGGATGCGTCCACTATAATGTCGCTAGGGACATGCAGATTGGTAATTCCTTTATCGGAGTTAACCATGGCTAAGGCAGGACCTTTATGAATAGCCTCTTCAATTTCATTTTCAATCTCAGTCTTTTTTTCCAACGGCAACTTTTGTAACTTGCTTAGAAGATTTTCCAGTCCGTCATTAGGATTAACACCAATAGTGTCAAAAGTTTCAGAGTGCTTATTAAAGAGATCTGAGAAATAAGCCTTCAAAGCATAACCAAAAATAATTGGATCGGAAACTTTCATCATTGTGGCCTTTAAATGCAGTGAAAATAGCACCCCATTTGTTTTGGCGTCTGCAACCTGCTCATCAAGAAATTGTACCAATGCTTTTTTGCTCATTACCGTAGCGTCAATAATTTCTCCCGCTAGCAGAGCAATTTTTTCTTTGAGTACCTTTACGCTCCCACTGGTGCTTAATAATTCAATTCTTACATCGGTTGCTACGGTAAGAGTAATTGATTTCTCATTAGCCTTAAAGTCTCCTTTTCCCATAGTTGCTACATGAGTCTTGGAATCCTTACTCCAGACACCCATGCTATGGGGATGTTTTTTTGCATAATTCTTTATTGCTCTAGGTGCACGTCTATCAGAATTACCCTCACGAAGCACTGGATTTACTGCACTTCCCTTTATTTTATCGTATCTTGATTTAATATCTGCCTCTAAATTATTTTTGGTTTCATCCGGATAGTTAGGCAATCCATAACCCTTACCTTGCAACTCTTTAATTGCCTCTTTTAACTGGGGAACAGATGCGCTAATATTAGGCAATTTAATTATATTGGCTTCAGGAGTTACGGCCAACCTACTCAAATCGATTAAATCATCGGAAACTTTCTGGTTTTCATTCAAAAAATCGGGAAAAGCAGCTAAAATTCTGCCGGCAAGCGATATGTCTTTAGTTACAATGGAAATATCAGATGTTTTAGCAAATGCCTTGATAATTGGTAAAAAAGATTGTGTGGCTAAAGCAGGAGCTTCATCGGTTGTCGTATAGTAAATTTTTGGCATTAGAATAGTATTATTTTTAACGGTGCAAATATACAATTTTATACGCGCCTAAAATATTGATATTTGCACAATTGCCAATGAAGATTTTAAATTAATCTGAGAGAAGAAAATAAAAAGAAAAAATTAAAAATAAAAGCCATATCATCGTAACAAGTACATTGATATGGCTTTCTAGAAACAGCTATCAAATTTTTAGCTCTGTATGACTACAGAACGGCAACCATTGATTGCATTTGCATCACTATTTCAACGTTTGAAACCCCTTTATTCTTAACTGTTACATTAAGCTATTACTCAGCGTTTCTTTTTTGTTGCTTTGACACTTATTTGTATTAGAAGTATAACCAAAGTTTTACTTATAGTGCAATAAAGTGCTTTTTAATCTACAGCGTTTGACCGCTAAAGACACTAGAATTTTGGAATCTATTTTTTCCTAAGACCAAATAAATCATTCAAATCAAACAACAAAGCAAAGAACGTAAACTTTACAGGACTTAAATGATATTTCACAAAGTGCTTTCTCATTTAAATCTTATTTTAAAATTACAAAAAAAAATAAAGTAAACACAAATTTAATCGAATAAAGAAATGAACACAGTCCTAACAGATTTTATTAACAAATGTTCATAAAAAAACACCTGTTTAAAGCAGGTGTTTCCATAATCTGTAAAATTTAAAATTTAAGAACGAACCTCTTTAATTCTGGCTTTCTTTCCAGTAAGCTCTCTAAAATAAAATATACGTGACCTACGTACCTTCCCTTTTTTATTCACTTCTATTTTTTGCAATGCAGGCATGTTCAAGGGAAATATACGCTCTACACCCACTGTACCTGACATTTTTCGAATGGTAAACGTCTCGGTTGCTCCTGTTCCGCGTCTCTGAATTACTACTCCTTTAAAGAACTGAGTACGTGTTTTTTCACCTTCTTTAATTTCGTAATAAACGGTTATTGTGTCGCCGGCAGAAAATTCCGGAAAATCCTTTTTTGTAACAAATTCGTCTTGAACAAATTTTATTAATGCTTCCATGAGATTGTTTTACTGTTAAATTTATAATCAACATTCACGATTTTCGTCAGAGGTTAATTAAATTGAGTGCAAAAATAGTTTATAAATCATAATTTACAAGCAAATTCTTTTCCTTTTTTGAATTAAAAGTTCAAATTATATACCTTATTCTAATAAATCCGGTCTAAGTTCCAATGTTCTTTTCATGGCCTGATCTTCTCGCCAAACTTCAATTTTTGCAAAATCGCCGCTTAAAAGTATTTCCGGAACTTTAAGTCCTTTATATTCAGAGGGTCTGGTATAAACAGGGGGAGCCAAAAGATTATCTTGAAAGGAATCTGTTAAAGCTGAAGTTTCATCGTTTAAAACCCCAGGTATTAGTCGGATAACAGCATCACAAACTACTGCGGCGGCTAATTCTCCTCCTGATAAAACATAATCACCTATAGAAATTTCTTTGGTAATCAAAGTTTCTCTAACTCGCTGGTCTACTCCTTTATAGTGCCCACATAGGATTATGATATTTTGTAAAAGTGACAAACCATTAGCTATTTTCTGATTAAAAGTGTTCCCATCCGGGGACATGTAGATTACCTCATCGTAATCCCGTTTTGCCTTTAAAGCACTTATGCATCTATCAATAGGCTCTATCATTAGTACCATGCCGGCACCTCCTCCAAACTGATAATCATCAACTTGACGATAACTATGATCTGTATAGTCCCTTAAATTATGAAAGTAAACCTCCACCAAATTTTTATCTATCGCTCTTTTTACAATGGATGCTTCAAACGGGCTTTTCAATAGTTCCGGAAGAACGGTAATAATGTCTAGTCGCATATGCACTGTGTTCTAATTATGAGAACATTAAATTTTTTTACTTGTCAAAAATAGGGATAACAAAGTAACAGATTTGCTATGTACAATTTACTGTAGCATAGGAACGGTTAGATAAGATCAACCATATATTCCCAACACCAATTTTTGTTTATCTATCAAAAATAGGATTGGCTTAGCTTATTTGGTTTTTTTATGTTTGTTAATCTCATCTTGAAGTTGGCGGCTAATTTTTTGCTCTCTTTCCAAGGCTCTTCTACGATGTTCTTCGTACTCAATCTCAATCTCAGATAAAGCAGTTTTTGCCTCTTGAGTAAGGATATTACTATTTCTAAATCTGTAAACAAACAACGCCAATAAAAAGAGTAAACCAAAAATAACAGTCCAGAGAATAACATTATAGGTTACTTTTGATACTAATATTCCTAAAAAAGACATACTATCTTTTTCTTCAGAAACCGCTTTTAAATTGTCTGATGTTTCGTCAAACTTTTTTTGTAAAGAATCTATTGTTTTATTATTAGCTGCAATTATTCCCTGAAGTTCCAGAGACTTTAGATTTGCTTCTTTAATAGAATCTAAAACATTCTGACGAATCTTATATAAGTTGGATTCACGAACCACTTCATACTTAACACCATCCGCCCTATAATTACCTGATTTGATGAATAAGTACTCAAACTGGCTATGTAATGTACCGTCATCTAAAGATAATTTTTCGTCCTCACTTTCTGTTTCTTGGGCAAATTGAAAATTGAATGTAAGTAGGGTTATTACAATAAATACTATTTTGATAGGTTTCATTTATGTAATTGTTAAATTAATATATGATTTAGAGAAGACTAAAAGTAAGTCATTAATCTTAATTAAGAAAAAAAAATGAAATTAGGTAGCTAAGCTAAAAGGAACAACGGTAAAAAAAAGAATCTATTATGTACAATAAAAAAAGCGCCTATGAAAGCGCTTCTTTTAGGAAGATTTATAAGTTTATTGAAATATTAGTTTTTCTTTTTCTCCTCTCTCATTTATCATAGTAATACTGGTGCGACCATATCTGGAAATTTTTCCAAAAAGCACTTTAGCGTCCTGTATGTTACTAATTTCTTCATCATCAATGGAAAGTAAAACTTTACCATCTAATCCATAACCTTCGTAAGTTTCAGGAACTCCTACAATCTTTACTCCCTTTTTTGTTTTAAATTGTTTTCTATCTTTTTCTGAAAGATTTTTAACGGTTAGACCCATAATTGGCACAGTTATGGTCTGTCTCTCTTTGAGAGTCACGGTCACCTTTATTTCATCTCCATTTCGTTCAATAGTAACCTCTATCTGGTCTTTTGGTCGTTTAGTGGAAATGTAACCGGTTAAATCAGCAAATTTTTTGACAGCTATATTATCAATTTTTTTAATTATATCGCCGTTCTGTAACTGCGCTTCAGCCGCACCAGAATCTTCTTCCACTTCTTCAATATAAACACCTTCTATTTCATTTAAACCATTTTTTATGGCATATGGGGAGTTTAAAGATGGACTCTTAATACCTAAAATTCCGGTTTGGACATTTCCATATTCCAAAATATCTTCAACGACTTTTTTAGCAATATTGCTTGGAACCGCAAAGGAATAACCAACATAAGAACCTGTTTGAGAAGTTATTGCGGTATTAATCCCAATTAAATCCCCGTTTGTATTTACCAAAGCCCCACCACTATTTCCGGGATTAACCGCGGCATCAGTTTGAATAAAAGATTGATTTCTTCCCAAGTCTCTAGCCTTGGCACTAACAATACCAGCAGTAACAGTAGAAGTTAAATTAAATGGATTCCCCACCGCCAATACCCATTCACCTATTTTTGCATTATCAGAATCTCCGAAAGCCAAATAAGGTAATTTTTCATTGACGTTTACCTTTAATAAAGCAATATCCGAATTTGGATCCGTACCTATAAGTTCGGCATCATAAGTTTTATTGTTGTTCAACGTAATCTGTAATTGATTACTATTTGCTATAACATGATTATTAGTAACTATATAACCATCGGCAGATATAATTACTCCTGAGCCGGTACCCACCGGTGGTCTTTGATTGCTCTCAAAACCATAGAAAAACTCCATTAAACTATTTCGATTTGTGTTGGAGGTAACATTTTTTACGTGTACTACCGCATTTACCGTATTTTCCGCTGCAATAGTGAAATCAACTTCATTAATTCCGGCACCCCTGGCAGAGGTAGGGGTAAAGCTAGTTGTGAGAAAAGTAGTATTACCCTCTTCTGCAATGAGTTGATAATTCAATTTTTCAAAAAATAACTTGTATGCTCCTAAAGTGATAGCTCCGGCAAAAATAGAGACTATCAAAAGACTGCCTATTTTCTTCATAAGACTATGTTTTTATAATTGTTCACTGTAAAATTAATAGATTTTAGGTTGGAATTAATGGCTTTAACTACTTTTTAACTGCTAATATTGCCTTAAATAAATTCTATCTTTGTAGCTTAATTTGATATATGGAGTTGTCATTTTTTAAATATCAAGGCACCGGAAATGACTTTATTATGATCGATAATAGGGAAGCTGTTTTTCCGAAAGACTCACAAAGGCTAGTAGCGTCCTTGTGCGACAGAAAATTTGGAATAGGAGCTGATGGATTAATCCTATTGGAGCAAGACGATGATTTTGATTTTAAAATGGTTTACTTCAACTCGGATGGTAAAGAAGGCAGCATGTGTGGTAATGGAGGAAGGTGCTTAGTCGCTTTTGCCAAAGAGTTGCAGTTAATTGATACCGTAGCAACTTTTTCGGCCATAGATGGAGTTCATTTAGCAACCGTAGAAAAGCACATTATTAGTCTTAAAATGCAAGATGTTCCAGAAATTGCTAAAAGGAACAATCATTCCTTTTTAAACACAGGTTCTCCGCATCACGTGCAATTTGTTACTGATTTAGAGAATTTTAATGTTGCCAAAGAAGGAGCTAAATTACGCTTTGGGTTGTATGGAAAAAATGGGAGTAATATTAACTTTGTAAAACAACTATCTCCAGACTCTTTTTCAGTCAGGACATATGAACGTGGGGTAGAAGATGAAACGTTATCTTGTGGAACAGGAGTTACCGCAGTTGCATTGGTTGCGCATCATCTCGGAATTTCTACAAAAACACATATTAAAATAATAACATTAGGAGGTGAATTGGCCGTAAAGTTCGATAGTACATCTGAAGGTTATAAAAATATATATTTAATTGGTCCAGCCAAATTTGTTTTTAAAGGAACAATAAAATGTTAAATCTAAAAGGTGAATCAATTTATCTAAGGGCTTTAGAAGCAGAAGATTTGGATTTTTTGTTTCTTACGGAGAATGATATGTCCATATGGGAGATTAGTGGTACAACCACTCCGTATTCCAAGCATGTTTTGCAATTGTATTTGAATAATGCCCATAAGGATATATATGAAGTAAAGCAATTGCGCTTGTGCATTTGTAAAAACGATCATTCCCTAATAGGTCTAATTGATTTATTTGATTTTGATCCCGGGAATTTACGTGCAGGAATTGGAATTGTAATTGCTGATAAAAGTGAACGTAATAAAGGAGTAGCCACTCAGGCTATAGAACTGCTCTGCAGTTATTCCTTTTCTGTTCTTGGGCTAAGACAGGTTTATGCCAATGTGCTTGAAGATAATTTAAGTAGTTTACATGTATTTAGAAAAATGGGATTTGAAGAAGTAGGTATAAAAAAAGATTGGATTCGTTCCGTTGCTGGTTTTAAAAATGAAATTTTATTTCAAAAGCTAAATAGGTTATGTACATAAAAAAAATCTTATTGTTTATAGTGCTTGCCGGAATTGTAGTCGGCGGCGCATTTGCCTACATGGTCTACAATGCTGTTTTTTCTCCAAATACCAAATTCTCCGATAGTGAAATCCAGTTGTTTATCCCTTCAGGCGCCTCTTTTGCGGAAGTCAGAACGCTATTAACCCCTTTACTTGAGGATATGAGCACTTTTGAAAAAATAGCCCAGCGAAAAGGCTATATCTCAAATATTAAAGCAGGGAAGTATATCTTAAAAAGTGGAATGAACAATAATGACATTGTTAATAATTTGAGAAACAATAATATTCCTGTTAAAGTGTCATTTAACAATCAAGAAACACTATCAAGTTTGTCTGGACGAATTGCCATGCAAATCGAAGCTGATAGTATTTCGTTATTGAACGCATTTAATGAACCCGACTTTTTAAATGCTAATGGATTTAACGAACTTACCAAGTTAGCTATGTACATCCCCAATAGTTATGAGTTCTTTTGGAACACCTCTGCCATAGATTTCAGAGATCGTATGTTAAAAGAATACAAGCGATTTTGGAATGAAGAACGCATTAAAAAATCTCAACAGCTTGGCTTGACTCCATTACAGGTGATTTCTTTGGCGGCCATAGTCCATAAGGAAACTGCCAAGGTTGATGAACGTCCAAGGGTTGCGGGCGTTTACTTAAACAGACTACAAAAAAGTATGCTTTTACAAGCAGACCCTACAGTAATATATGCATTAAAACTCCATTCCGGAGATTTTAATACTGTTTACAAAAGAGTACTCTACAAAGACCTAGAAATAGATTCACCTTATAATACATATAAGTATGCAGGGCTACCTCCTGGCCCCATAGCTATGCCGGACATAACAGCCATTGACGCTGTACTAAATCCTGAGAAGCACGATTTTTATTATTTTGTAGCCAATGTAGAGAATTTTGGATATCACAAGTTTGCTAAAACCTTAGCGCAGCATAACCAAAATAAGGAACAATACATCCGATGGATTAACTCACAGAGCATTAAGCGTTGAGCTGATGGGCTGATTTTTAGTACTTATTAACTAAAAAAGGGCATTTTTGTGAAAATCTTAAGCCTTAAGAAAACCAGTAGGTCATATTCAACCGTATATTTGTCAAGTGAAATTTAAGCAAGCCTTTTTTTGCTGTAAGTCTTAAGAAAACGACAATATGAGAAAGTGGATAGCTTTTTTTTGTCCTCTTATCATGACTTTTATTTTAATTAGTTTTGGATTTAAAACCACACCAAAAGTGGAAGTTCCTTTAACTCTTAAAGTAAATGAACCTACTGCAGTTTTGTTCCCCAAAAACAAAACTATTTTTACGCCAACCATGGTTGCTCCTCCTTTTCTGGGAACATCCTATATTGGTTTTAAAGAGGCTTTGGCTTTTAAAGAATCTCAAGGAAATTATTTTACTATTAATACATTAGGGTATTTAGGTAAATATCAATTT
This sequence comes from Arenibacter sp., assembly GCA_041747755.1. Lineage (GTDB taxonomy): Bacteria > Bacteroidota > Bacteroidia > Flavobacteriales > Flavobacteriaceae > Aurantibrevibacter. The sequence goes on from JBGTEN010000128.1 coordinate 12,437, forward strand.
GGAATCGGAACCCTTGAGTTAATGGGAGTTTACAATGCTACCCATTTTTTAAATGATCCCATTCTGCAAGAAAAGGCGTTTCATACTAATGTTGCGCGTAACAAGTGGATCTTAAGAAAGGATATTGATCGTTTTGTAGGAAAGCGAATTAGAGGTATTGAAATAACGGAATCCGGAATATTAGCTGCAGCTCATTTGGCAGGTCCCGGTAATGTGAAAAAGTATTTACGTTCTTATGGAGAGATGAATTTTAATGACGATTACGGAAGTAGTATACAGTATTACATGAAAAAGTTTTCGGGTTATGATATGTCCCATATTACGCCAAAGCAAAACCCAAAAATTTAAGAGTTATAAATATGAAAATGAGAGAGCCTCAGCAGAACACTGGGGCTTTTTTATGCCTGAATAATAAAGATTGTCGGCTTCTTATGAAGATCTAAAGAAAAATTCTTCCATTCATTTACAGGCTTTGTTGCAACAAATTCTGAAGTCAAAGTTAATTCCGAAGCAACGCATAAAAGAGTATTAGGAGCCAGCGTTCTTATTAATTCCGTAAACAGTTTATCATTACGATATGGTGTTTCTATAAATATTTGGGTCTGATTATTTTCTCTGGATATCCGTTCTATTTTTTTAATTGCACCTTTCCGTTCAGATATATCAATGGGTAAATAACCGTTAAATGCAAAATTTTGTCCGTTAAGCCCACTTGCCATGAGTGCCAATAAAATGGAAGAAGGTCCAACTAGAGGAACTACCTGAATTCCCTTTATATGTGCTATTTGCACTATGTCTGCTCCGGGGTCAGCTATTCCGGGACATCCCGCTTCCGAAATAATTCCCACATTTTTCCCGTCTAAGCAGGGTTGTAGAAAGGTAGGTAACACTTCGGGTTCTGTAAATTTATTTAAGAGATATATCTGTAGGGCGGATTGTTGTTTTTTTGAACTTATCTTTTTTATAAAATGACGCGCAGTCCTTTCATTTTCCACTATATAATAATCTACATTTTCTATAGTTCTCTTAATAGAAATTGGTAGTACTTCCAAAGGCTCATTATCTCCCAAAGTGGTTGGAATCAAAAATAATTTTCCCAAAGAAATATGAGTTCCGTCCATTAAATCTTATTTAGGTTTTCAGCTATTGCGGTACAAGCCTTATCAATTAAATGAAATACTTCATCAAACTTTTCCATGTCATCATAATATGGATCAGGAACTTCTTTTACCTTCAAGTCGACTTCATCTAATAACAATCTAATTTTGGAAATCTCATCGGCATTCTGAGCAAAGTGGACCAATGCTTTATAGTTGTTTCTATCCATAGCATAGATAACGTCAAAGTCTTTAAAGTCTTGTGAAGAAAACTGTCTACAGCGCTGATGTTCAATATCAATACCATACTCTTTGCCAATCAAAATACTTCGATTATCGGGCTTTTTCCCTATATGATATCCTCCGGTTCCTGCTGAATCAACAAACACCTTAGCGCTATCAATTTTACTTTTAAGAATACCCTCAGCTAATGGTGACCTACAGATATTTCCGAGGCATACCATTAGAATTTTGGTAGTCATCTTAAAACTTTACGAAAATTTCTTACTAAGATCGTCTATATACTTTCTAAACTGTTTGTCAGTTTCCGCAAGATTATCAACGGTTTTACAAGCATGAAGCACCGTGGCATGATCTCTCTTTCCTATTTGAGAGCCAATACTGGCCAAAGAAGCTTTAGTAAACTTTTTGGCAAAGAACATCGCGAGTTGCCTAGCTTGTACAATATGCCTTTTTCGTGTTTTAGACTGTAGCGTAGCTACATCCATTTCAAAGTAATCTGAAACTACTTTTTGTATATAATCAATAGAAACCTCCCGTTTGGTATTTTTCACAAACTTTTCTACCACATGCTGGGCCAATTCTAAAGTAACTTCTTTTTTATTAAAAGAGGATTGCGCAATAAGTGATATGATTGCTCCTTCCAATTCACGAATATTCGATTTGATATGTTTAGCTACATAATCAATAATATCGTCAGGCATTTCGACGCCATCTCGATATAATTTATTTTTCAATATCGAAACTCTTGTTTCATAATCAGGAGTCTGTAATTCCGCAGAAAGTCCCCATTTGAAACGAGATAATAATCTTTGCTCAATATCCTGCATATCTACAGGAGCTTTGTCTGATGTTAAGATAACTTGCTTCCCATTTTGATGTAAATGATTGAAAATATGAAAGAAAACGTCCTGCGTACCGGATTTACCGGATAAGAACTGAACATCATCAATGATTAGTACATCTATTAATTGATAGAAATGAATAAAATCGTTTCTAGTATTCTTTTTAACCGATTCAATGTACTGTTGTGTAAATTTTTCAGCAGAAATATACAGCACAGTACGCTCCGGATATTTATCTTTTATTTCAACTCCAATCGCATGCGCCAAATGTGTTTTTCCCAATCCAACACCACCAAAAACTAACAAAGGATTAAATGAAGTTCCTCCGGGTTTATTCGCCACAGCCATGCCGGCAGATCTGGCTAAGCGGTTAGAGTCACCTTCCAAAAAGTTTTCAAAAGTATAATTGGGATTAAGTTGAGATTCAATCTTTATATTCCGAATACCGGGAATTACAAATGGATTTTTTAACTCCGGATTTTTTGATTTTATAGGGACATCCAATTCTTGAGGAGCCATAGTAGCTCTGTTGGTACTGGGGATTTTTTCTGTAAACGGCTCCCTATTCCCGTATGTATTTTCCATCTTTATGATGTAAACCAATTTGGCAGATTCTCCTAATTCCTTAGTAAGGGCAACCTTTAACAACTTTACGTAATGTTCCTCCAGCCATTCGTAAAAAAATTTACTGGGAACTTGAATACTTAAAGCATTATCAGATAATTTAACTGGCTTTATAGGCTCAAACCAAGTTTTGAATGCCTGCGGTTGGATGTTATCTTGGATAAAACCCAAGCAATTTTTCCATACGGAATTGGCAGTAACACTCATTTTATTAAAATTCTCTTATTATGTTGGTTAGTTGTTTAAGCTTTTTGATTAAAGTTCAAACCGGAATTTCCAGCTTTAAGCTGACGACAAATATGTGAACAATTAATCTAAAAAAAAAATCATATTGGGTTGAATTTTCCCTTTTTTTTCCTCATGTTCGGGGGAACAATAGACGATGGTTTAAATATAAACTTTTTAACTTAAATATCATGGGTTTTAATGCTATTTCTTTTCGTGTTCGGTATGGAGAAACAGATCAAATGGGAGTGGTGTACCACGGGAACTACCCGCAATATTTGGAGATGGGGAGGGTAGAGTGGTTACGATCTTTGGGTTTTTCTTACAAAAGCATGGAAGAAAGTGGTATAATGTTGCCCGTATTTTCCCTTTCAATAAATTATAAAAAATCAGCCCTATATGACGACCTGATAACCGTACAAACCTATCTAAAAAAAAGACCCTCTGTTAAGATAGAATTCGACTATAAAATCCTTAATGAAGCAAACGAAATTCTTATTGAAGCTAACACGGTTTTAGCTTTTATTGATATGAAAACTAAGCGACCCATTAAATGTCCGGAATATCTTTTGAAGAAAATAGATCTATCGCCAATCTAGGACTTATGCTATTTTAACCTGAATCCCAAAATTAGCTTCCAAAAGAGCAACTATCTTCTTTGTTTGATTTTTAGGGACACCTATTACCAAAGAACAATTAAGTTCCATCGCTTGGGATATTATCTCGAGGTGATGTTGCCTAACTATGCGCATTACCTTGTCTAATTCATCATATTTGCAGGAAACCAATACCTTGGACTTCAGTATTTTTTCAACTATTTCAGAACAATCCAATGCCATTTGAGCCGTAGTCTTATAAGCACTCATCAAACCTCCAATACCCAGTTTTGTGCCTCCAAATATTCTTACAACTACTACCAAAACATATGTGACATCATAAGCCAGTATTTGCCCAAAAATGGGCAGTCCTGCCGAATTATTAGGTTCTCCATCATCATTGGCTCTGTAACTCACATCGTCAACACCAATGCGCCAGGCATAACATGCATGATTTGAAGTGGGGTGCTTTTTTCTTAAATTTTCAATTATTTCTTTTACCTCCTCCGCATCGCTTAGCGGATACACATATCCATAGAATTTACTCTTTTGTTCCTTGAAAAGAACTGCCTTTGATGACTTTTCAACAGTTCTGTAGGTATAAACATCCGGTATTTCCATTTAAAATAAAACAACAAGTATAATGCTAAGTACTGCCAGGGCAATGCCACCCCAGTTCTTCAGACTTAATTTTTCTTTAAAAAATAAAATACCAAGTAATGTAGAGAGTAGAACTACAGCCACATTAATTACTGTAAATATAGATGCGCTGTTGAGTCCCTCATACTTAAGAGCTCGCAAAAGAAAAAATATGGTAAAGTAATTTGGTATTCCAAGAGCAACGCCGGCAAGTAAATTCCTATAATTCACCTTTAATGGTGTTTTAAACCACATTAGAAGTATCGACATTACCCCAAAAAGAGCTGCAGAACCGAAAACTGTCGCAGTAAATAAGGCAAAATCAGATGGTGCTACAAGTTTTTCCTGAAAAAACTTGATACTGGCGTCAACAAGACCGGAACCAATAAAAAGAAGTAATGGAAGCCTCAAAGATTCTAATTTTATGACCAGAGAATCATTTTTAAGAGAGGTAAAATATACTGCAGCCAAAGCCAAAAGTATACCGATTATGGTTAGCAGGCTTAAATATTCATTGTATAAGATAATTCCAAATATTACCGGAATGACGAGCGACATTTTGGATGCGACCGAAGCCACAGAAACACCTAACTGCTGCGCTGTTTTGGCCGTGACATTGAATACCAAGATAAACAAGAGACCTAGCGCCATGGTATAAGGTAACCATGGTTTATTAACTACTTGAAGAATGCTAACATCTCCATCAAAAAAAAGAAATCCTACAGCACAGGCCACTGCGTAGTTTACAATGATGGCATACATGGTTTGTACTCGGTATACCTTAAAAAGTTTAAAAATAACAAACAGCAAACTAGATAAAACGATGCAAAATAATAGATCCCACATCTTACAACTTCGTTTTAAGATGAATGATGTCTTCCAAACCTACCTTTAAATTCCATGTTTTTATCCCCAGACGGGCAGCAGCATCCGTATTTTCCTTAGTATCATCGATAAAGAAGGTTTCATCTGCCCGCAATCCGTTTTGCTCCATAACAAAATCATAGATTTTTACATTGGGTTTCCTAAGCCGAATCTCATGCGATAGGTAAAACTGCTCAAAGGAATTTCTGAACTGGCTGAATTTATCCGCCCCCATTATTTTTTCCACATGTGGAATGTGCAGGGCATTGGTGTTACTCAATAGAAACAGGCGGTATCGGGCTTCTTCAGCGAAGCTTGTAATAAATTCCAAACGGTAATCCGGAAAGTCCAATAGCATGGAATTCCAAACCTCGACAATGCGTGCCGGACTAACTCCCGGAAACCTTTCTGCCAATTGAGAAACAAATTCTTCCGAGCTTATTGCCCCAACCTCGTAACGCTCATTGAGTAAATGAACCTCAGGCAGTATATCCATATTTCCACCTTGTTTTACAATCTCTTTAGCAACGACCTGCTTATCGAGATTGATAAAAATATCACCAAAATCAAAAATGATGTTTTTAATCATTTACTACCGTTTTTAACGTGTCCGTACCTATTTTTCGAACTAATTTTATTGTTCCCTGAACTACCGGTGCCTTTAACCCTGTACTGAAATGAGTGTTTCCTTGAATTATATACGCTTCATCCCATAAATCTTTGCCAATAAAGGTTTGCAGCGTTTTAGTACCTCCTTCTATGAGCACGCTAAGAAGATGGTGCTTGTAAAGTATATCACAAATCTGCTTTGCAATTTCATTGGAAAAATCGATAATTTCATAATTTACCCCTTCAATGTACTTATTATGATTAGTAATTTCCGTGAGTACCATGGTGGTAACACTTCCATCCATAACATGAAAATTGCTATCAATTTTCAGGGTTCTATCTATAACAACACGGGTAGGGGATTTTCCATTCCAAAAACGAACATCAAGTTTCGGATTGTCTTGCAATACGGTATTGGTCCCTACCAAAATTGCCTGATGCTGACTTCTTAGTTGATGAACGAATTGTCTGGAAAGATCATTTGAGATCCAATAAGGCTCGGGTTTTAAACCTCTTTTTTCCTGTTTAGGAGCAATAAATCCGTCTTGGGTTTCCGCCCATTTCAAAATAATGTAAGGTCGCTTTTTAATGTGGTAGGTAAAAAATTCTTTGTGACTGTCCCGACATGCTTCTTCTAAAACATGTACAGTAACATTACATCCGGCATCCTTTAGTTTTTGTATTCCCCTACCGGAAACCTTTTCATTGGGATCCAAAATACCAACCACAATGTTTGGTATTCTATGCTTAACGATTAGGTCTGCGCAAGGCGGAGTTTTTCCAAAATGGGAACAAGGTTCCAAACTTACATATAGGGTGGCATTTGCAAGTAAAGAAAGATCTTTAACCGAATTTATAGCATTTACTTCGGCATGCGGTCCGCCAAAGGGACCTGTGAAACCTTCGCCAATGATTTTGTTTTGATGTACGATAACACATCCCACCATTGGGTTAGGAAAGGTAGTACCGATGCCATTTTTGGACAACTGAATACATCGGGAAATGTATTTTTCATGTATCTTCACTCTGTAAAAATAAAACAATAATACATACTGTTTCGCAAAAATGGACAAAGCCATCATACGAGAGATTTTATCTCATGATAACCCGAAAGTTGCCACCGTAATTCGTAAAGTGTTAGAAGATTTAGGGGTACCAAAAGTGGGTACTGCTTATGCCGATAAAGCACTGGATAGGATGTATGAAAATTATGATGTTCCCAGAGCCACCTATTTTGTTATTGAAGAAAAGGATGAGATTTTAGGTTGTGCCGGAATAGCGCAATTGGAAAACTTTGAGGGCAATGTTTGTGAATTGCAGAAAATGTATTTTTTGGAGACTGCGCGCGGTAAAGGCTTAGGAACAAAAATGATGAAAGTTTGCTTGGATCGAGCACGGGAATATAGTTTTGAAAAATGTTATTTGGAAACCATGCCGTATATGAAAGATGCACAGAAATTATATCTCAAAACGGGTTTTAGGTATATTGATGCACCCATGGGCAATACCGGACATTTTTCCTGTCCTGTTTGGATGCTATTGGACTTATAATTCACTATGCTACTAAAGGAAATCAGGAATATTTTTCACAAAGAATTGGATGAACTTTTCCCTAAAGAGGAGGTGGATAATTTCTTTTATATGTTGATAGATCACCATTTGAAACTCCACCGGTTGGATTTGGCCTTGCAACCCAAGCTCATTATTTCCAAAGAACAAGAAACTCCGTTTTTTGAAGGTCTGAGTCAACTTAAACTTGAACGACCCATTCAATATATTTTGGGGCATACTCATTTCTATGGAATGGACTTCATGGTCGATGAACATGTGTTAATTCCCCGTCCCGAAACGGAAGAATTGGTAGGATGGATGATATCTGACTTGCAAAACAAAGAATCACAAACCACTATTTTGGACGTTGGCACAGGGAGTGGTTGTATAGCCATTGCCTTGGCAAAGAATTGTCCAAATGTAGCAGTCTATGCCTTGGATGTGTCAGAAAAGGCACTTGAGATCGCTAAGCAAAACGCTGTAAATAACGGCGTATCGGTTGAATTTATTCATGATGATATCCTTCAAATTAAAAATCTAGGGGTTTCTTTCGACCTCATTGTTTCGAATCCGCCTTATGTCAGAAATATGGAAAAAAAGGAGATGAAGGGGAATGTGCTTCAACATGAGCCGGAATTGGCGCTCTTTGTGTCCGATACTGACCCGCTTCTCTTTTATCGATACATCACCGAATTTGCTAAAAACAATCTTAAGGAAAAAGGGGCACTTTATTTTGAAATCAATCAATATTTGGGAAAAGAAACGGAGCAACTTTTGAAAGACCAAAATTTTTCAGAAATTGAATTGCGAAAAGATGTGTTCAAAAATGATAGAATGCTAAAAGCCATTTGGCATTCAAAGTCCAATGAATAAAAGCAAATTACGCCATGAACAGTATTGTAGTTTTTTGTGGAAGCAGCGAAGGGAATGACAAAAAAATCTTGGCGGATGCCTTTGATTTGGGTCGAATTTTTGCCGAGCGAAACATTACATTGGTGTATGGTGCAGCCAAAATTGGGGTAATGGGAAAAGTTGCGCAAGGTATTTTGGAGCATAAAGGAAAAGCTATCGGGGTTATTCCTCGTTTTTTAATGAAGAAAGAAGTGTTTCATAACGGCCTTACCGAGCTTATTATTACGCGGAATATGCATGAACGTAAATTGAAGATGCACGATTTATCCGATGGTATAATTGCGCTTCCCGGAGGTTATGGTACCCTTGAGGAGTTGTTTGAAATGATTACGTGGGCACAATTAGGATTACATCAAAAGCCAATAGGAATACTGAATACTAATGGTTTTTACGATGATTTGTTACGAATGATTGATACTATGGTCGATCGTAATTTTTTAAGGCGGGAAAATCGGGATATGATTTTAGTGGATGATACGGTTACGGGGCTTTTGCATCAAATGAAAGAATATATACCGCAACCCCTGCCCAAGTGGATTAAAAAAGAAGAAGTATAAATGGATGCCAGATTAAAAATAGAAACCCTTCGAAAAGAATTGAATACCCATAATTACAATTATTATGTGTTGGACAATCCAACCATAACGGATTATGAGTTTGATATCAAATTAAAGGAATTGCAGGAGCTGGAAGTAAGACATCCCGAATTTTATGACGCCCATTCGCCCACACTTCGTGTTGGCGGTGCGGTTACAAAGCATTTTGAAACCGTTGTACATGAACAACGCATGTACTCGCTTGAAAATTCGTATTCTCTTGAAGATTTAGAGGATTGGGAAAAGCGCATTCAACGTATTTTAGGCGATGCTGAAGTAGAATTTACCTGTGAATTAAAATATGACGGAGCATCCATCAACCTTAGCTATGAGGATGGAAAGTTGGTTCGTGCCGTCACTAGGGGAGATGGTTTCCAAGGTGATGATGTTACTGCCAATGTAAAAACCATACGTTCCGTACCATTGCAGTTACAAGGTGATTTTCCCCTCAAATTCGATATCAGGGGAGAGATCATATTACCTTTTAAAGGATTTGAGAAAATGAATCAGGAACGCATTGAAATGGGCGAAGAGCCTTATATGAATCCCAGAAACACCGCTTCCGGTAGTTTAAAGCTTCAGGACAGTGCTCTTGTGGCACAGCGGCCTCTGGATTGTTTGTTATATGGTATTAGTGGCTCTAATTTAAAAATAAGTTCTCAGTTTGAAATGCTTGAAAAGGCACGTCAATGGGGTTTTAAAGTGCCTTCAGTGGCTAAATTGTGCAGGAGTAGGGAAGAGGTAATTGAGTTCGTTGCCTACTGGGACACGCATCGTCATGAATTGCCTTATGAAACCGATGGCGTGGTTATAAAAGTGAATAGATTAGATCAACAAGAGGAACTGGGCTTTACAGCAAAATCGCCCCGATGGGCTTTGGCCTATAAATTTAAAGCCCAGCAAGTATCCACGGTACTGGACAAAATCACTTATCAGGTGGGGCGCACGGGAGCCATTACCCCAGTGGCCAATTTAAAGCCGGTTCTGTTGGCAGGCACCATTGTAAAACGAGCCTCGTTGCACAATGCAGATCAAATTCAAAAATTGGATATACGGGAGGGGGATACGGTTTTTGTGGAAAAAGGCGGAGAAATCATTCCAAAAATAATAGGGGTTGATTTTTCTAAACGAACTTCCACTTCCCAACCCACATCCTATATTACCCATTGTCCTGAATGTGAAACAACACTGGTTCGTACAGAAGGAGAAGCACAGCACTATTGCACCAATTACTATGGCTGCCCGCCACAAATCACCGGCCGTATCCAACATTTTATCTCTCGAAAAGCAATGGACATTGAAGGCATGGGAGCAGAAACGGTTGAACTCCTCTTTAAGGAAGGTTTGATTAACAATTATGCCGATTTGTTTGTCCTTACCAAAGAACAACTTATACCCTTGGAGCGGATGGCCGATAAATCGGCTGAAAATTTGGTAGCAGGGGTAGCCGCTTCGTCGCAAATACCATTTGAAAGAGTACTTTTTGCTTTGGGTATCCGCTTTGTGGGAGAAACGGTAGCAAAAAAACTTGCAAAAGCTTATAAAAACATTGACGCCATACAAGTGGCTTCCCTTGAAGAGCTTACCGCCGTAGATGAAATAGGCCCCCGCATAGCACAAAGTGTGGTCGAGTTTTTTCAGAATGAAATCAACCAAGAGATCATAAGTCGATTGAAAACTTATGGTTTACAATTTGAAATTTCGGTGGATCAGTTATTGAATCAAACGGAAATACTGAAAGGAAAAGCCTTTGTTATTTCCGGAGTTTTTGAAAAAGTAAGCCGGGAAGAACTTAAAAAGATCATTGAAGACAATGGGGGCAAAGTGGGTTCTTCCATATCTTCCAAAACCGATTTTTTGGTGGCAGGCGATAATATGGGACCGAGTAAAAAAACAAAAGCTGAAGCGCTTGGGGTTCAGATTATCTCAGAGGATTTATTTCTAGAGATGATCAAAATTTAAATGTAAAGGTCCATGCTTTTGGAATCTTCCATTTTTTTGACTTTAGTTTTAACGTATTGTTATTATATTTAGCTTTTATTAGTTTAAATCAAGTTTATTATGAAAGTTTACAAAACCTCCCAGGGAATCCTTATCGAAGTGAAGAATCAATTTTATAAAATTGAAAAGGATTGGGATGCGTTTATTGGCAATGATAGCGTTTATGACGATACAAATGCTTTAATAAAAGAATTAGAACCATTAGCAGATGGAGCAACTGTATTATCTAAACATATGTTACCTCCAATCGGCAAACAAGAAATCTGGGCATCGGGAGTAACGTATTACAGTAGTCGGGAAGCCCGAATGGAGGAGTCCAAAGATGCCGGAGGAGGTGATTTCTATGATCGCGTGTACTTTGCCGAGCGTCCTGAACTATTCTTTAAAAGCGCCCCGTATCGGGCTGTGGGTCATTTACAGAATGTTCGGATTCGCAAGGATTCTAAATGGAATGTTCCGGAACCTGAACTGACATTGGTGATTACTCCAAAAGGAAAAATAATAGGGTATACCATCGGAAATGACATGAGTTCAAGAGATATAGAAGGAGAAAATCCTCTTTATCTTCCCCAAGCTAAGAGTTATGATGGCGCAACAGCAATCGGACCTTGTATCTGGATTTCAAAAGAACCTATTTCTCCGACCTCTAGTGTTAAAATTAAAATTGAACGAATTGGAGCCACTGTTTTTGAAGGACAAACTACGCTCGACCAAATGAAGCGCAAACTGCCCGAGTTGGTGGAGTATCTATACCGAGAAATGTCTTTTCCTTATGGGAGTTACTTAATGACCGGAACAGGAGTTGTACCACCTGATAGTTTTACTTTAAATATAGGAGATGTTATTCATATCACCATTGAAAACATTGGGACATT
>JBGTEN010000129.1:0-5122 GCA_041747755.1 Arenibacter sp.
AGGTATTTAGTTTTTGGTTGGATATTTTGGGAAATAAGGTGCCATGGATAGCGCTCCGCTTATTGCCCTTATATTTATCAAGGATTTCCAAGGCTTTTGGCAAAAGGGGAACCCGTATGGGTTTGGAAGTCTTTTCTCTTCGGTAGGATACCCATAGTTCTCCGTCAATGCCTTGCCTTAAATTGTCTTGGGTCAATTGTACCACATCGATGTAACTTAAACCGGTATAACAACTGAACACAAACAGGTCATTTACCAATTCCAGTCTGGATATAACAAAATCACGGGACTCTATTTGTTGGAGTTCGTTTAAGCTTAAAAACTCCCTATCGTTCTTTATGTATTTGGCCGAAAAGTTAATAAAGGGGTCTTGGACAATCCACCCCAACTTGCAGGAAAGGTGCACTAATTTTCTCAGCCGTTCAATATGCTTCATCACCGTGTTGTTTCCCATAGGCTTTTGGGGTGCAACGGGCTGGTGTACTCTTAAGAACTTTTCGAATTTCAGGATAAAGTCATAGTCCAGCTCTTGCAAGTAGATATCTGTTCTTTTGTAGTATTTTAAAAGAAAACCGGAAATATACTTCTGGGTCGTAAAGTAATTCTTTTGGGTTCCCCATTTTAATTTACCGGCCATATCTTCAGTATGGTAGTTGATGATATCGCTTAATGTTTTGGCATCCTCGGCATTCCCCAAGTACTTCCTCTTAATGCTTTGTGCCGTAATCACCTTATGGGTAAGCTTTAAACTTTGGTAACAGCTAAAAAGTGAGCTGTACACTTCGTCCAGATAACTGTTTACTAAACGTGCTTGTTGGTTGGTTCCCCGCATTCGGTTCTTATGGATGTCCCAATCGGCAACGGCTACCTTTTGTTTTAAACCAATGGTTGCCCGTTTGCCATTTACCGTGATTCTTGCGTAGAGCAAGGTCTGTCCGTCCTTCACTCTGGAAAAGTTGGCCCAGAAGTGAATACTGAAAGTTGGAGTTGTTTTCATGATTTCGTCTTTTTTGTTAACACTCGGTTTTGTCAGACGAAAGTCAAATCACTTTAAATATACATTTATTTTTCCGGTCTCCTCAGGAATTTTAACAAATAGGATAACACAACTGTTAAAATGGTTTTGTTATCCTATTTGTTGACCTATTATTTAGGATTATTTGGTTTTGTTTAATTTCCTAAAAAACAGAAATCCCTGATAATCATACGATTAACAGGGATTTGGTTCTAATTGATACCCTAAAAAGTCGGGGTGGCAGTATTAAAATATACCACCTAACGAACACAATATCAATATATTACTATAATTATTTTCTTCAGGTAACCGAATAGGTAACCAAAGTCTCAATTTTACTTACTTATTAAAAGTAAAAAGAATATTGGTATTGAATACTCCCAAAAGGCATTTAATTTTATGAATTAAGACTCTCGTCATGATATTCATGGGATGCATAGCCTCCCCAAATCTTACCATAACTAACCGCGCCCGGATCCTAATTCGATTTTATAGCGTTCAGATAGATAAGCGTAAAGTAAAATCGAATTAGGGGCGCATATGAGCTAATCTTGAATTTTCATCATCACCAAAGAGGAGCTTCAAAGCCTTTACGCATTGTTGGCGTTCTTCCTGCGATTCCTTTGATTCAACGACATATCGTAACTCCTTTGGATTTTTAGCCAATTATTGTTTTCAAATAAGCAACTTTATATGCTTTTAGAGTACCGTATAGACGTTTGCTTAATAGATTGGAACTTTATTGAAGAACGCAAAATTATATAGAAGCTATTGCCAGAAAACTAGAAATACAGACCTATCTGGATTGCGGAGGCAAATAACTTTGTTATTTGGGGGTCGTTATTTCCTCTATTGTCAAAAACCAATAATAAAAGAGGACTTAATGTCCCCTTTTTCATGGTGTCTTGGAAAGTCTTTATTCGATTACCACGGTATGTGTTTCGTCAACTTCCTTTCCAAAAATTTTTAGAAAATACATTCCTTTTGATAAGTCTGACACATTCATTTTCATTTCTTGTAATGGCCCATCGGAAAACATTTCCTTTACAGGGTTTCCCGAAAAATCTAATAATGTCAGCGATACATCTTGAAAATCTTCCAAAGTTTCATTACCCAACACATTTATATCTGAAAAAGTACTTTTTCCTGCTTTGACGACGTTTATTTCTGAATTCGTAGGGTTTGGATATACAGCCATTCGATGACCACTGCCACAATCCTCATAATAGTATGCCTGATCTGAACGAGAACCACAAGCAGTACTTGCCATAACGCCAACATATGAACTCCCAGTCGAACAAGCGTAGCGATGGCTGAACGATGAAGAGGAGGTCGTTGCAATTAATTGCCCATTTATATACCATTTGAAGGGTGCAGATCCCCCTGTAGCATGGGCGGCCACATAAAAGGCACTTCCTTCAAATTCGGCAGCGTCAAGGATGATATCCACGGTCGTTGTCAGTGTAACGTTCTTTCTTAACAACACACCCTGTACGTTTGCTTGGAACCATCCGCTACTTCCACTACCAATCTTCCTTACCGTTACGGAATTACCAGTATTGCTAACAACTTGAATATTGCTCGATGAAGTCCAAGTTATTCCCGTAAAGTCACAAACACCTTCAATGCTATAGGTCACATTGCCCGACCCGCAAATTGTATTATCACCTTGAATGGCCATTGTATTTGTCACGGCTCCATAAATGCTCTGTATTCCCTGTATATCATCTAAACATAGAAAACGATGTGAACCCGTATAGTTGGGCACCATCAAAGCGCCTGGTACATCTGTATGCCTTAGACCAATTACGTGACCTATCTCATGTGCGGCGACTGTGACCAAATCTCGAGGGTTTGCGCCGTTTGGACGTAATGCTGTACCCCAAGTCTCATCTTCGTCAAAATGCATATCACCAGTAAGATTATGGGCAGTACCATTAGCCGGTGGCTGAAAGGGATGAGCAAGAACATTACCAACTCCGTCAAAGGGAAAATTATCACCGTGATTTCCAGCGCCCCAAGATATGACAATATCGGAATTGAGCAACGAACTACCTTCCACAAAATTAAGGTTGGTCCATTCTTCCCATATATCAAATGCGTCTCTAAAAGCATTCCTTTCAGCCGTTGTACCTGCAATATCTGGAGTGCCGTTGGAAAAAAAATAAGTTACGGTATCGGAGGCCCAAGAGGTTCCACCAACTACAAAGTTATCTTCCGCGTCGAGTGCGTCATTGTCATAAATTTGGGCGGTTCCTGTAAATAGCACAAACAATCCCAACACCAATAAAAGTAACTTTTGTTTCATAATCTGATTTTTATGGTTATTATTTTCTTTCTAATGATGATTGATTCAATACATAGATTTCAGTTCCTGAAGGGATGGGCTCAAAAAGGCTTTTTTCATTTCCAATGAGGTTTTCCAGTTTTCCGGAAAAAATGACCACTGTCCCTACTGTTTTCAAATCCTCTTCCAAATCACAAATGATACCATATATAACGGTATCGATGTTCGCTCCCTCTTCTACTTCTGGAACGTACCTCACATAATAAACATCGACCTCATCGAAATAATTTATCGTCCCCTCAAGACCGACAACCTCTTTGTACTCACTCCTATCAAGCCCACATCCTTGAAACTTCCGGTTGCCATCATCATTGTCATTGCAGGATTGGACAACAAATAACATTGTCAGACCAAATAAAATGTTCATTACCACAGCCTTTAAAATTTTATTTTTTTTCATAATACTAATTTATTAGTTTACTAATTATCAATTGTGAACGACATATTATTATAAGATTAATCTTATAGTAATATGTCGTACTACGCTTATTAATGATGCTCTTTTTGGATTTGGTTGCGTTTAAAAACATCAACGAAATGTTATATCTATTTATCAAATAAGCTAAATATATTTCCATGCGAGAATTGACATTCCTGTAGTCGAAATGGAGATTCATACCAAAGTTTCTAGGGTGGAAAAAGGCAGGAGTTGGAGAAAAAATCTCTCTCCGTTTATGCAGACGAGTTCCAACATTAGGATTTTTGGTCATCTCACAGAAAAACTCTATTACGGACCACCAAATAAAGTGGAAGATATAGCCGCTGTGGGCGGACCACTTTATTCATCAAGCAGAAATATTAATACTACAGAATGTTCTGATTCATTTTAAATAAGTTGTTTCCTCCAATCCTTTAGGAAACCAAAGAAGAGCCCATAGGACGTTGATTTAAAAAACCTCCCAATATTCAAAATCATTAAGATATCCGGGAAGTGTTGATCAATCAAAAAGACTAATTTTTCTTTATTCACTTAATGATAACCCACAGAGTTTGGCCTTGGCAGCAATAGTTTTTTCTCGTAGGTTGTAGAGCGATTTTACTAATTAGCTCTTTCCCTTAAATGACTCCCTTTCTTCTTGCGACCTCCGGGAGCAAAGCAAGATTGTTTTTGTGGCAACAAAAACACATCTTGACTTTGCTGTCCATATTAAGATTTTGCTTTTTAAAAATGCCAGTCGTTTAAACCCTATACACCTTGGTAAAACTCTCAATTACACTTTTTCAGTTTGCTGTTGAAAGAAAAAAAGATTTGGGAAACTTGACCTCTTATAAACTGTAGGCTGTATATTATTTCTTTTTCATCCGCCTCTTTTTATTGAATTTCGCTTACCTTTCTACCTAAGTCCATGTTTATAAGGGTTAACGGCTTAGGTGACTTTAATTTTTATCTTACCCTGCTTATCCAGTTAAGTAGTTTAGGTAACCCTTTGGTAAGATGGTATTATAGATTCTACCTAAGATATGTCCCCGTGGTTATTGCCTTTTTCACTATTTAGGTAACTAGGTAGGTATTTCACTGTTTGCAAAAATACCGCCTTTAGACTTAGAACAAAAAGGTGGAAAATTAGAGAAAAGTAATTCCTTTCTTTTTCTCTTTCATAAGCATTACTTTTTTGTTAAATTTTTGATATTTTGATGACAATCTATCATAACACCAATATTCACAGTACTTCCCATGTCATCAAAATTTTCATCAGTTCATCATTTTTATGTTTATAGTGTATCCTACTTGTCATCATTATTTATTTTGATGATTAAAT
>JBGTEN010000130.1:0-12402 GCA_041747755.1 Arenibacter sp.
GCCCGTATTGGCACTTATTTTATAGAATTAGGATATTCCATTCGCCCTTCAAGTGTGCTCTATGACCGTTCACATTCTGCAATAAGCCAAATTAAAAAAGGAGAATTTGATTGGGAAATGCTGTTAAAAAATAAGTCTTGGGTTTTTGTTTCCGGGATTACCCCCGCGTTAGCTACTTCCTGTGCGGAGGAAACCATCCGTTTAGTGAATACAGCAAAACAAATGGGTGTTCAAGTAAGTTTTGATTTTAACTTTAGAAGATCCTTATGGAAAAGCAATATGGTAGCAAGAAAAATATTTGATCAAATACTTTCCTCTACCGATTTGTTGTTTGCAAATACAGGGTCTTTGATAGATGTTTATGGAATGAAATTTAAAGGGGATAATAACACAGAACAAACCTATGAAGCAGCTGATAAAGTACAGAAGGAATATGGTATAAAACGTTTGGCATTTACTATGCGTGACCATACTTCTGCTACACATAACGTTACAAGTGCACTTTTTCAAACAGAAAATGAAAAAGAAGTTGGTTCTACCTATACGGTAAATATATTGGATCGATTTGGCACGGGAGATGCGTTTGCTGCGGCATGTTTACACGGTCTTGAAAAAGGATGGACAAATAAGAAAATAATCGATTTTGCTACAGCTGCCTTCGCTCTGAAACATACCGTAAAGGGAGATCAGCATACCAGTAGTGAAGCAGAGATTCAATCCATAATGGAAGGTAATACTTCCGGACATGTTATACGATGAGAAGTGCAATTGTTAAGAGTATAGAACAGGCAAAATTAGTTGCTATAATCCGCCTGGAGGATACATCCTCTATTAAGGAATTGTTGAACACCTTATATAAATCTGGGATAAGGGTGCTGGAAATAACAAGCAATACACCTGACTATTGTGTTGAAATAACAAAGGCTCGTAAACTTTTACCGGATGGACTCATTGGAGCAGGAACCGTCTTAAATGTTAGCATGGCACAAGATGCCATCGAAGCCGGAGCACAATTTTTAGTTTCTCCCAACGTAAACTCAGCAGTAATTACTGCTGCTCATAAAGCTGATATTCCTATTTTAACAGGAGCGTTAACCCCAACTGAAATTGCGACAGCTTTGGAGTATAAGACCGATATCATTAAATTGTTTCCTGCAGGAACTCTGGGAATTCCATATATCAAATTACTAAAGGGACCTTTTGATAAGGTTAAATTTTTTGCAGTGGGGGGAATTAACGATACTAATGCAGCGGATTGGTTTAATGCCGGAGCTGCCGGAGTTGGTATTGGAGGTGCGCTAACAAATGGAAGTCTGAGTGAGATTAAATCGGTTGCCGAGAAACTAGTGCAGTTGACTAAATGAAATAAGAAAAAACATTAACAAGCTGAGACTTGTTTTTGTTTCCTATCCGGCCTACACGGACAGTCTATTTAATTTCGTAAATTGCATACTAGTCATTCAAAGAAAATGTTAAATACGCTATATCGTTTATTACTGCAATTGCCTATAGGTACAAGAAATCCGGATGACAATGATCCTATTGATTTTACAAACACATTTGATGTCGTTGTATATATTGTTCTACCTATACTCATGATTATCTTCTATATCCTTTGGAAGCGAAGGAAGAAAAGGGATAAAGATAAAAAACAGCAATGAACAACCATCTAGCTTTGGTTTTATTAATAGTTCGGAACAAATTACTAGCCCTAATTGAGCAAAAAGGTATTTTTACTTTTCTAGTAATCCATCCACAATAATTCGCGCACATATCGCCACTTTGCTCTTTCCACAAAGTAAAAAAACCACAACTTTCGTTGTGGTTTTTCCTTTGGCGGAGAAAGAGGGTCTAGAACTACGGCTTTAAATAGTTAACAATCAACCGTCTATTTTTTAATTGTTTATTTTACTCACCGAATTACTCACCGGATGAAATTATTACTGAATCAATTTGAGAAGAAGCCAAAAGCTCACCTTCAAATTAGCATTTAAACTAGGCGATTGATTTCATTTCGAAAATGGAGATGGTAAAATATTAATTATAACCAAGATAACTTGATTGTCCGAAAGGAATATAAAATTGCGATTTAATTTATTTTTATTGCACGACCCAACTCCCAAGGGAGGCGATTTAGGTATGTCATTTCTATCTTTAATATTGGTATACAAGAATCCAAAGGATTTATCGAACCAAAGCGCAAAAACCAAAAGACCAGTTTTTTCCATGGCACATTCTAATAATTCATATATTTGGTTTTTACAATATGACAAGATTTTTCTACATAGTATTATTTGCTCTAATTGGTTTCATTTTGACACCAACAGACACCTATGCTTGTGGGTCAAAATCTGAGAACATAGAAAATGCTTGCAATAAACAATCAGATTCTAAAATGGAGAAAAAAGTTTGTTGCGATAAAGAAAAAGGACAATGTGGTAAACACGAAAAAGATTGTGATAGAAAATGTGGTAATCCCGATTGTCATTGCCCTAGAAATTACACAAGTTTTACTATTCCTTTTTTTGAACAACCTACACAAGTAAGAGTAATAGTTAGCAACCCAAACTTTTATTATCAAGAAACCAATTACTCATCAGCGTTTCTTTCTATTTGGCTACCGCCAAAAATAGGCTGATTTTCTGCCTTGACAGCCAAAGGACTGTCGATTCGAGAGCAATATTTTCCTTTTAGAATTAATAATTTTCAAGAACTTAAAATTTAAAAAAATGAAGTCAATAGAAATATTGATAGCAATAACGCTATTGCTATCGTTTACAGCGGGTACCGCTCAAATCAAAAACGCTAAAACCGGAAGCGTAAAAATTTATGGTAATTGTGGTATGTGCGAAAGCGCCATTGAAAAAGCAGGAAATTTTAAAAAAGTCGCCGAAGTAGATTGGAATAAAGATACCAAAATGGCTACACTAACTTACGATGCAAGTAAAACCAATCAAGAAGAGATATTGAAACGCATTGCATTAGCAGGTTATGACAGTGACCAATTCCTTGCACCCGATGATGTGTATGCTCAACTTCCTGAGTGTTGTCAATACGATCGTGTAAAAAAATCGGAAATGGTAAAAACAGAAACGATGGAAGACCATTCTATGCACAATCAGGATAACACGAAAAGTAATCCAACAGCAACTAACCAAGAAGTCAATCAACTTACAGCGGTTTTTGAAAATTATTTTTCGCTTAAAGATGCTTTGGTCAAATCTGATGGCACTTTGGCTTCTTCAATAGCAAAAGAGTTAGCTAATGCTTTAAAAGCGGTACAAATGAGTAAATTGTCCTCTGAAGAACATACGGTTTGGATGAAAGTAATGAAAGACTTGGTGTTTGATACCGAACATATTGAAGAAACCAAAGATGCAGTCCTTCAACGAGACCATTTCAATACTTTATCAGATAACGTGTATCGGTTGCTAAAAGTTTCAAAACAAGAAACACCTACTTTTTACCAACACTGCCCAATGGCAAATGACGGCAAAGGTGCCAATTGGTTGAGTAAAGAGAATGCAGTAAAGAATCCATATTATGGTTCTGCAATGCTTACTTGTGGTAAAACGCTTGAAACAATTGAATAAATGAAACTATACATCAAAAATATGGTGTGTGGTCGCTGCAAAATGGTGGTGAAGTCTGAGTTGGAAAAACTCGGGCTTCAACTACTTGTGGTAGATTTAGGCGAAGTGGAAACCGTAGAACCAATTACTGAACAACAAAAAAGCGACGTTGCCGAACGCCTAAAAAGCTTTGGTTTTGAGTTGATTGATGATAAGAAAAGCCGGGTTATTGATAAAATCAAGACTTTGATTATTGACTTGGTGCACTATCATAACGCCCAGATCAACACCAATCTTTCAGACTATTTGTCGAGCCAATTGGTACAGGATTATTCTTCATTAAGCAATTTGTTTTCAGAAGTAGAAGATTCAACTATTGAAAAGTATTTTATCAATCAAAAGATTGAAAGAGTCAAAGAGTTGCTACTATATGATGAATTGACGTTAAGTGAAATTGCATTTCAGATGAATTATAGCAGTGTCGCATATTTGAGCAATCAGTTTAAAAAGGTAACAGGTTTTTCGCCTTCGCATTACAAGCAACTAAAAGTAAAAAAACGAAGACAAATTGAAGACTTATAAATGTTACAACTCAAACCCAAAATACCACAACAATAGTGTAATGATAGCTTCTGAACTTTGTCCCATAGTTTTTAACCTTTAAATTTTAAGAATATGGTACATACTTATCAAGTAACAGGAATGACCTGTTCAAGTTGTGAAGCAAAAGTAAAGTCATCGTTATTGATGGTAGAAAATGTGGTAAGCGTTGAAGTTTCAAAAGATGAAAATTCAGCCACTATCACAATGGAAAAACATGTTGCGTTAGACAGATTGCAAAAAGCATTACCCGAAAAGTATCAGATTTCCGCACTTCAACACAACGAAATGGCTGAACAAACAAAAGGTTGGTTTGAAATCTATAAGCCTATTTTACTGATATTCTTTTATATCTCTTTGGTCACACTATTGGTGCAGTTTTCAAATGAAAAGTTTGATGCAATGCAATGGATGCGTCATTTTATGGCAGGTTTCTTTTTGGTGTTTTCATTTTTCAAATTACTTAATCTGAAAGGCTTTGCCGAAAGTTATGTAATGTATGATGTGGTCGCCAAGCGTTTACCCGTTTGGGCTTATATCTATGCTTTTATGGAATTGGCTTTAGGCATTGCCTTTCTTGTCAATTTCAATCCCCTCATTACCAACAGTGTAACATTTATTGTAATGAGCATCAGCATAATTGGGGTATTGCAGTCGGTATTAAACAAAAAGAAAATTCAATGTGCCTGTTTGGGTGCAGTGTTCAACTTGCCGATGAGTACCGTTACCATTATTGAAGATGCGCTTATGATAGTAATGAGTGGTCTTATGTTATTTTATCATTTCTAACAATTTATACAAATCAAATATGAAAAATATTTTGCTCCTCTTTCTAATGTTTATGTTATTTCAGGGTTATGCCCAGCACGAACACCACAACAACCAAACCGACAGTACCGCCAAAGCCAAAAGTCCACGCGCTTCCGCTATGGCTATGATAGGTAACAATCACGTTCACATTGACTATGGTTCCCCAAGCTTAAGGGGACGTAACATTTGGAACGGCTTGGTAGCTTATGGGCAAGTGTGGGCAACAGGTGCACATAAAGCTACGTGGATTGAATTTTCGGAAGATGTGACAATCAACAACCAACTTATTGCTAAAGGAAAGTACGGGGTTTTTACCATTCCCGATAAAAAAGAATGGACGCTTATCCTGAGTGAAGATTGGGATATGCATTTGGCAGATGATTACAATTCAGAAAACGATGTGATTAGGATGAAAGTCAAGCCCAAAAAGAGTAAGGCCCTTGTCGAAGTATTGCAATGCCAGGTAATGAGAACAGGAGATGACCAAGGGAGAGTTGAGATACGTTGGGAATACTTGAGTGTTTCGTTTGACTTTAAAAATTTAGGGTTATGAAAAAATATACCTGTCCGATGCACC
Organism: Arenibacter sp.; assembly: GCA_041747755.1. Lineage (GTDB taxonomy): Bacteria > Bacteroidota > Bacteroidia > Flavobacteriales > Flavobacteriaceae > Aurantibrevibacter. The sequence continues at coordinate 5,560 of JBGTEN010000130.1, forward strand.
TACAAGTGCTTAAAGACGAACCCGGTAAATGCCCAATTTGCGGGATGGAATTAGTGCCTTTTGGAGCAAAAGCTAAACATTCTCACCATCCCAATTCTTCAAAAAACCACGGCGAACATTCAAAATCTGATTTTAACAAACACGAAGGTCATCATACCAGTGACTTTATCAAACGTTTTTGGGTAAGTCTTGCACTCACTGTTCCAATACTATTATTGTCCCATATGATTCAAGAGTGGTTGGGCTTTCAAATTGGTTTTCCCGGAGACAGATACGCTTTAATGGCATTGGGGACTGCCATTTACATTTATGGCGGTATGCCATTCCTAAAAGGGATGGTTGGCGAGATTAAATCCAAAGCAATCGGAATGATGACCTTGGTGGCACTGGCCATCTCTGTTGCATATTTTTATAGTATGGCTGTCGCATTTGGTTTTCCTGGAATGGATTTCTTTTGGGAACTCGCCACCTTGATTGTCATTATGCTTTTAGGGCATTGGTTGGAAATGCGTTCTCAAATGGCGGCTTCAAAAGCCTTGCAGTCTTTGGTAGCACTCCTTCCTAATGAGGTAACAATTGATCGCAATGGCAGTGCAGTCAAAATAAAGTTGGACGAGCTGAAAAATGACGATATCATTATTATTAAACCGGGAGAAAAAATCGCGGCAGATGGATTGATTCTTGAAGGTTCTTCGTCTGTAAATGAAAGTATGCTTACAGGCGAAAGCGTCCCAGTGAAAAAACAAATAGATGGTAAAGTGATTGCTGGCTCGATAAATGGAGATGGCGTTTTAAAGATTAAAGCAACTGGTGTCGGGAAAGACAGCTATCTCAATAAGGTTATCAATTTGGTGCAGGATGCGCAAGCTGCGAAATCGAACACACAAAATCTTGCTGATAAGGTGGCCAAATGGCTTACTTTTATTGCTATTGCAGTAGGTGCTGGCACTTTCGGCTATTGGTTCAGCACAACTAGCGATTTAGCTTTTGCACTTGAACGAATGGTAACGGTAATGGTGACGGCTTGTCCACACGCATTAGGAGTAGCCATTCCATTAGTTGTAGCTATTTCAACTACACTCTCTGCCACAAACGGGCTTTTAATAAGAAACCGAACCGCCTTTGAAACTACCAGAAAATTGTCCGTCATTATTTTTGATAAAACCGGTACCCTTACCCAAGGTTCGCATCGGATTCAACACATAATACCATTATCAGAAAAATACAGTGCCGATGAAATCATTATGTATGCAGCGGCTGTTCAACAAAATTCAGAACACCATATCGCAAAAGGGGTTTTACAGTCCTTAAAGGACAAAAATCTCGATCTATGGAAGTCAGAAAACTTCGAGATGATGCAAGGGATTGGTGTATCGGGAACTGTAAAGGGCAAAACCGTAGTTGCTGCCGGACCCAATTACTTCAAGGATAAAAATAAGCCATTGCCTGAAATACCAACCGACATCAATCAAGAAGTAGAAACAGTGAACTTTTTACTTATTGACGATAAAGTCATAGGCATTATCACATTGGCGGATACCATTCGGGAAGGTTCGCAGCAGGCAATCAATGAATTAAAGCAAATGAATATCAAATCGTTCTTGCTTACTGGTGATAATGAAAATATTGCAGCTGCAGTAAGTAATGAATTGGGAATGGACGGATTTTTTGCCAACGTACTCCCGCACAACAAGCAAGAAAAAATAAAAGAATTTCAATCTAAAGGCGAAATAGTGGCAATGACAGGTGATGGCGTAAATGATGCCCCAGCATTGGCACAGGCAGATGTGGGAATTGCTGTTGGTTCAGGAACTGATGTTGCCGCTGAAACTGCGGACATCATTTTGGTAAATAGCGATCCAAGGGACGTTGCAAAAATGATTGATTTTGGAAAACGAACCTATCAGAAAATGGTGCAAAATCTTGTTTGGGCGGTGGGTTATAATATTATTGCTATCCCACTTGCGGCTGGGGTACTATATCCAAGCTTTGTTTTAAGCCCTGCTATGGGTGCGGTGTTAATGAGCGTTAGCACAATCGTGGTTGCTATCAATGCAAGCCTTTTAAAATTAAATAGTCAAAAATCCTAAAATGGATAATCAAAAATATATTTATAAAAAGCTGTTGCCAATAGTTGTTTTACTATTTGTAACTACAAACATATTCGCCCAAAAAGTGGTGCGATATGACCTTTATGTAAAAGACACCATCGTCAATTTTACAGGGAAAGAAAAACGAGCAATTGCCGTCAATGGTCAAATTCCAATGCCAACCTTAACCTTTACTGAAGGCGACACGGCAGAAATTCACGTACACAACCAACTAAAAGAAAGTACATCCTTGCATTGGCACGGCCTGTATTTGCCCAACAAAGAAGACGGTGTACCCTTTTTAACCCAAATGCCCATTAAACCAAATACAACGCACATTTATCGTTTTACAATCATCCAAAACGGAACGCATTGGTATCACAGCCATAGTGGGTTACAAGAGCAAATAGGGATGTACGGATCAATGATTTTAAAAAAAAGAGAAGAAGACCCTACTTTTAGAAAAGGTATTGACGATTTGCCAACTGTTCCGATAATTTTAAGCGAATGGACAGACTACAACCCAGACAATGTACACCGAATGTTGCACAATGCAAATGATTGGTTCGCCATCAAGAAAAACACCGTTCAGAGTTACGGTGAAGCTATAAAAGCAGGACATTTCAAAACCAAACTGACCAATGAATGGAAACGAATGTTGGCTATGGATGTAAGTGATGTGTACTATGACAATTTCCTTATTAATGGAATAACAGAAAGCCAACTATCACAATTCAAAGCAGGTGATAAAGTGCGTCTGCAAATTTCCAACGGTGGTGCATCATCCTATTTTTGGCTCACTTATGCAGGTGGAAAAATTACAGTAGTTGCCAATGATGGGAATGATGTTGAACCTGTAGAAGTGGATAGATTGATTATAGGCGTTTCAGAAACCTATGATGTCATTGTAACAATACCAGCAGGAAATACTTCTTACGAGTTTTTGGCAACTCCCGAAGATCGCACCAAATCGGCTTCCATTTATATAGGTTCGGGTATCAAACAATTAGTAAGTCCATTGCCAAAACTGAAATACTTTGAAGGAATGAAGATGATGAACGATATGATGAAAATGAATGGCGATATGAATGATATGGGCATGAAAATGAGCCTACAACAAATGGATATGAACACGGTGATGTATCCTGAAATTACGGGCGAAAAGAAACCTATGAAAATGGATAAAATGCCAGAAATGGATATGGAGAATATGGACCATTCCAAGCACGGTTCAGGTAATACGGATATTGTAACCCTCAATTATGCGATGTTAAAATCACCTACAAAAACAACGTTGCCAAAAGATGCACCAATTAGGGAATTAAAGTTTGAATTAACAGGCAATATGAATCGCTATGTATGGAGTATGGACAATAAAGTTCTTGCGGAAACAGACAGAATATTGATTAAAAAGGGAGAAGTCGTAAGAATTACAATGTACAATAATTCGATGATGCGTCACCCAATGCACTTGCATGGTCACGATTTTAGGGTTATTAACGGCCAAGGAGATTATGCACCGCTTAAAAATGTTTTGGATATTATGCCTATGGAAACCAATGTCATTGAATTTGAAGCCAATTTGGAAGGCGATTGGTTTTTTCATTGTCACATTCTTTACCATATGATGGCAGGTATGAATCGAGTTTTTAGCTACGAAAACCAAGAGCTAAATCCGTTGTTACCCGACAAAAAATGGGCTTATAAGAAATTACAGAAAGAGAGCAACGAGTTTCATTTTATGGCTCAAAATGACTTTGCAACCAATGGGAATGATGGTATGGCAATGTTGCAAAATGCCCGATGGAGTTATGGCACTGAATGGCGTCTGGGGTATAATGATATGCACGGTTACGAGAGTGAAACGCACATTGGTAGATATATCGGAAAAATGCAATGGCTGATGCCCTTTGTTGGTTTTGATTGGCGTTATAGAAAATTAGGACACAACGAAGTGGAAACAAACCTATTCGGACAAAAAAGCACCAAAGACAATCGTACACAATTCAGTCTTGGTGTTGCCTACACTTTGCCAATGCTTATGATTTTGCAAACAGAAATTTATCACGATGGAAATGTAAGAATTCAGTTAAGGAGAGAAGACATTCCACTATCAAAAAGGGTTAGAGCCGGATTTATGGTAAATACGGACAAAGAATATATGTTTGGTCTAAATTATATAGCAGGTAAAAATTTGGGGTTTAGAACTCATTACGACAGTGATATGGGATTTGGAATAGGTATGATGGTGAATTATTAAAGCCAATACACAAGCCATACAAATTGCCAAGTCGCAGCAGCCGACCTGCAAACTAAAACTTAGTAAAAAGTATGGCTTACCAATAGTTCCCCGATTTAAACAAGAAAGTAATGGACAAAAAAGGACAACAAACTGTACACAAAATGCTGATAGAAAAATATAATTCCAATTGGATTAAAGATTTTGCTGATTTAAAAAGCGAAATCGCAAATGGACTCAATGGACTTGTTTATACTATTGAACACGTTGGAAGTACTTCTGTACCTGATTTGGATTCAAAGCCGATAATCGATATTGACATTATTTATAAGAAACAAATTGACTTTGAAAAAATTAAACTTGGTCTAGAAAAAATAGGATATGATCATAATGGGGATCAAGGAATCAAAGGCCGAGAAGTATTTAAGAGAAATGGAAAAATAACAAATAGAATTCTAGACTCAGTAAAACATCATTTGTACGTTTGCCCAATCGACAGTAAAGAATTGGAAAGACACATATTTTCTCGAAATTATTTAAGGAAAAGTGATTGGGCAAGAACGAAATATCAGCAAATGAAATACGAATTAGCTATAGAAGCTAATCAAGATAGAAAAGTGTATGCTTCCTTGAAAGAATTTTATGTCAAAGAGTTTATCGACACGATTATAGAAGAAGAAAAACGCATGCATAAAAGTCTGTAAGCTCCCTCTAATTAGAACTGCCTACTTGACCAAAATTTTATTAAAGATATTTTTTCACCTCCCATTCCAGCACATTGCCGCTCAATTACGCGCTGCTTCATTTCGGGCAATGAGCTTCATTACTTGTCTTGGACACAATGCCCTATTTTTCTTTTCATTTCGCCTGTCCGTCCCGTATTCTGGGACAATCCGCTGCATTCCAAGGTCAAATAGGGCATTAAGTCCGCTAGTTTCTGCCTTAATTAAAACCTTTGACACGAATGATATGTCTAGTAAACTTTCAGTTTGGCAGCGCGAATTTGGCCGAAAGTTCAAAGGCCTTTAACTTTTATGTTATGGGGTTTTCTGGTAGTATTACCTATACAATATCCACGCAAGTTAAACTCGTAAAATCCCCCATCAAAAGACTACGGCATAAATCGGAATCCTAAAGGCTCTCCTATTTATTCCTTTATCTTTTGAGCCGGGTTTCTCCGGTACCTATGCAAACGGAGTTTTTAATCGGTAGTAATTACGCTCTTTTTAACTAAGTGAATACAATCTTTGGATGTACTGGTAAATTCACCTGGTTGCCTGCCGTCTCACTTCCTATGTTTAATGATTTCTCAAATTACCAGTTTCGATTCCTCAACCCTTCACTGCGCCACCTTTTTTGATGGCAAAATAACAATATCCCTTCTTGGACGACGGCATAAAGCCAGTCACGCCTTGGCGTGATCTTATTTATACGTCTTACCAAGCCTGGATATTGTACCACTATAAGCATCAAAAAAAGGGTATCAGCGAAGGCACTAGCGGAAGTAAATCGAAATTGAATCGTATGAAATCAATCTTAAACATTAAAAAGCAAGCGAGACGACAAGAAAAATCAAAAAGGGAAATCGCTCGGGATAGCATAAGTAAATCACTTTTTAATGGGATGAATCTAGCAAAATAGAACACTACTATAAACCCTTTAAATCATAATCATATGGAAACACTAGCAAATGAAATCAAAGCCGGACTGAATCAATTTCATGGCTCACAGGTTATTTACAGTCACCCTCACTGTAAAACCAAATATACGGAGGGAATACAGTATTTGGCAGAACGTGCAAAATGCTATTGGCTGCTTACCGATGCCTCCATAGTTGCTAAAAGTCTCCAAGACCATTCTTATTTTATTACCATTGATGTGCAACGCTTTTTGGGGGATGAAGCTATTCGAAACGAATGTGAAGCGATAGTAACCTACTGCGATGGGAATGGGAATATTCTTTTTGAACAAAGGTATTCCGCTACCGATTTTCCACTAGACCAATTGCGGCTCTATTTTGTGGATGATACCTTATTACTTCCAAGTGAGTATTAACCATTATAACTGGTATTATGATACAGCTAAATTATTCTGATCTCAGTGACGAAACCCAAAAGCGATTGCTGCAACAATCTATCAAGGATGTGGAACGCAAATTTGGGGAAGATATTTACAAATATGCAAAAACCTATTGCCTGAATTTTGACGCATTAGTAGAGGAAGAAGCCCAACGGAATCTCTATAGCTATAGGTATGAATTTCGTCCATGAACTAGTCATACAGAACACACTAACAGATGCACTATTTTGGTAGTGCATTTTTTTTACTTTAGAGCGTTCACAATAGAAAAATTTTAGCCTAGAAAAGAAATAAATCGTATCTTTTCCATGCTGATACGCAGCACATTTTATTTGTATTGTTTTCCTATTATTTGACTTTCGCTGAAAACGATACCCATCACAAAACAACAGATATGGAATCTTTGGTTCCAAAAAAAGCAACAGGGCAACGCCT
>JBGTEN010000131.1:0-1898 GCA_041747755.1 Arenibacter sp.
GGAAACCGCCCACCCAACACTTAGCTTCTTTAGATTTTAGAGATGCTGCCAAAGCAACAACATCCTTATATTGACTTTGATGGTGCCTCTGAAAGGGACGCCGTCAACAAGGGCTTCCCGGAGACATCTCGCTTCCCTACCTGGTAGGGACGAGGCTAAATCCTACTATAATTCGGATTAAGCGGCAAGAGCGTAATTATTTTCGCCAATTAAAAGTGTGGAAAATGAGATTTACGAGCTGTATCCCAGCGCTCGGCATGCTTACATTCCAATTGGTCTCGCTGTCAAAACCAGTCGGCCCCATTTCAATGAGATAGCAAATCTATGATTTGCGTAATCGAACCTTTCTGCCGTCAGGCAGGTTGAACTCTGAGCTTGTCGAAGGGTCTTCTATCATCCTAACATCCAATCTCCGATTTGCACAATCGAACCTGTTTGTCACCAGATAGGCTGAACCCTCAGCCTGTCGAAGGGTATTTATTCTCTCATGATTTTTTTCAATGAACATTAGGGCGTTTCCCTTATCCCTTCAATGAAAATTGCCTCTTCCGGGTTCATAAAACCGCCGGGATAAGGGTCGGGCTATACGCTTTTACGCCGCTGTGCCTTTCGGCACATTCGGGAGTAACCGCTCCTATCCCTAACGCGGGCGATAAAGGTACTCCAAAAAGTATTCCGAAAAAAGTTTTGCTGTCATTTGGTCATATGTTATATTTACAACTATTGTAATTAGTATTGTTATAAAAATAACTTTTTTAAATCTCTGACTGCTGAACATATCATAACTGAAATGAAAAATGTTGGAGCTAGTCCATTTAGAAAAATTAATAGGAAGAAATGAAATTTGGAATTATAAAAGAACGCAAAAATCCTCCCGATCGACGGGTAGTACTATCCCCCGAAGCCTGTTTAAAAGTTGTTCAAGCCCACCAGGGTACTGAGATTCTAATAGAACCTTCATCTGTCCGAGTATTTTCGGATGAGGCCTATGAAGAATTGGGTTTGAAAGTTGCAGCTCAGATGGAGCATTGTGATGTGCTTTTGGGGGTAAAAGAAGTGCCTATTGATGCATTAATTCCCAACAAGAAGTACTTTTTCTTTTCACATACCATAAAAAAGCAACCGCATAACCGGAAGTTACTGCAAGCAGTTTTGGAAAAGAATATAGAACTATACGATCATGAACTTATCACCAATTCCGAAGGACAGCGTTTGGTTGCTTTTGGTCGCTATGCAGGTATTGTTGGCGCCTACAACGGATTTAGAACATACGGTTTAAAATTCAACTGTTTTGAACTACCTAAAGCATCAACCCTTATCGGTCAACATGAACTAATAACTCAACTAAAAAACATAAAACTCCCGACCATAAAAATTTTACTTACCGGCAGGGGTAGGGTAGGGAGCGGAGCCAAACACATGTTAGATGTTATGGGTATTAAACGGGTTGAAGTACAGGAATATTTAGAAGATTCTTTTAAAGAAGCTGTTTATTGCCAAATTGATGTTATGGACTACAACATTAGAAAAGATGGCACCTCCGGGGAGATGAACGACTTTTTCCAAAATTCGCAGGAATACAAATCCAATTTTTTTCGTTTTGCAAAAGTAACGGATCTTTATTTTGCCGGACATTTTTACGGAGATGGGGCCCCCTATCTGTATACAAAAGAGGATGTGAAGCACCCCGATTTTAAGATTAAGGTAGTGGCTGATATTAGTTGTGATGTAGGTGGACCCGTAGCCACCACTATACGCTCCTCCACCATTGCCGACCCCATTTACGGTTTCGATCCCAAAACGGGAGCAGAAACCGATTATAAAAATCCCAATGCCATCGCCGTAATGGCAGTAGATAATCTGCCTTGCGAAATTCCACTAGACTCCAGCACCGCTTT
>JBGTEN010000132.1:0-9689 GCA_041747755.1 Arenibacter sp.
TAATGTGGTGGTGAATACCTCCGGAAACAGGGTATTCACAGCCTCAAAAGTAATTATTTGCAACGGGAGTGATTTCAAAATCTTATATCCGCAACTTTTTAATGAGAGCGATTTGGTAGTGTCCAAATTACAAATGATGCAGACTTTTCCTCAAAAAAGCCTTAAATTGAAGGGTTCAATCTTAACAGGATGGTCTATAAGACGTTATGAGGCATTTGAAGAATGTGCATCTTTTGCGTACATCAAGCAAAAAGAACGGCGGGACAGTTTGGAAAAAAAATGGGGGGTTCACATCTTGTTCAAACAGGCGATGGATGGTTCAATAATTATTGGGGATTCTCATGAGTACGCCCCTGCAAGAAATATGGATAGTTTGGGTTTTGATCTCAATATGGAAATAGACGAGTTCATTCTGGAGGAGGCGAAAAAAATTATCGATTTACCAGACTACCGTATTAAAAATAAATGGTTTGGGATGTATGCTCAATGTACAACATCAGATATATATCAACGTACCATAGATAATAATATTCACATTGTTACAGGCATAGGGGGTAAGGGAATGACAGGAAGTGCCGGATTTTCAAAACATAATATAAATTCAATTTTCAATTTTTAAGCATGCAACAAATAAAATTGGTGGTTTTTGATATGGCAGGAACTGTTGTAAACGAGAATAACGTAGTGTACAAAACCGTTCAAAAAGCGATAAACAACAAAGGGTATCTCCTCACTCTTGATTTTGTGCTGGAACATGGCGCGGGAAAGGAAAAATATCAGGCTATAAAGGATATTTTAACAAAAGAAGAAGGTTCTTATGTACCAGAAACGGCAAATGAAATCTTTCAGGATTTCAGGCATATGTTGGAGCAGGAGTATCAGGCGCTGGAAGTTACCACCTACCCCGGGGTAGAAGAATTGATTGATCGCTTACGAAATTCTGATATTAAAGTAGCGCTTAATACTGGGTATGATAAAAATACAGCTCATTTATTGTTAGATAAAATGAATTGGAAGTTGGGAGTGCAATACGATGCATTGGTAACTGCTGATGACGTAAAACGTGGAAGGCCGCATCCGGATATGATTTTTGAAGCCATGGAAATGCTGCACGTAGCTGATCCCATGAAGGTATTAAAAGCAGGAGATTCTATTATCGATATAGAAGAAGGTAAGAATGCGAGTTGTGGTATTACTGTTGGTGTTACCACAGGAGCGCATACCAGAGAGCAACTTTCATCGGCCAAACCCAATTATGTCTTGGATACTTTGAGTGATTTAAAACTTATTTTGTTGAATCAATAATTCGTTAAAAAAAGAAATAGAACACCAACATTTTCGAAGAAACAGAACCTCTATTTATAGGTACGTGAGAAATTCTACCATCAAAGAAAATAGAATCGCCTTCTTTTAATAAGACCTCTTCCTCCCCGATGCAATAATAACATTCCCCGGAGATAATATATTTAAACTCAAATGCATCGGTCGTTACCTTATCCCTTTTGGAATTGGGTTTTACCTCCAACAAAACGGCCTCAAATCCCAAAGAAGAGAGTTGTTTTCCAAAAATATAATTATACACAAATCCCACGGCATCATCCTCTTTTTCAATGAGTGTATTTTCTTCTTTTCGGGAGACGATAAAATTTGCTCCGTTTACCTGAGGCATTCCTCCAAAAAAATCAACCACCTCGGCTTCCAGTGCCATTATAATTTTTAAAAGTACAGGCAATGAAGGAATAGTTCTGCCATTCTCAATTCTTGAGATGAGTCCACTAGTTACTTCTGCTTTTATAGCAATTTCGCTGATGGTTTTTTTACCTTCTTTTCGGATTTCCTTAATCCGCTTTCCAATCCCTATAAGATAGTCCTGCATATGACTTTTTATTTCAACAAATACCTTTTATATGATATTGCAATAATTTCAAATATAAAACTTTGGACGAAACTGGAGCCTACTATTTCCAGTTAAATCGGAAATTTCTACAGTTGAGTTATTCTTGTTTATACTTGAATATTTGTAAATATATTTTGTTAACTATTTCATAATGTAGTTCACATAAAAATTGCAATATAGTAATATAAATAAGCACTTATTTTAACTTTTCCAATAGATATTTGTTTCGTAATAATTAACCAAAGTTTACAAATACGAAAAATGAAAAGAAAACTATTATGTATGGCATTTGCTTTTTTAGTGTATGCTATAGGCTATTCCCAAACCACATTGTCGGGAAAGGTATTAGACGAAAATAACGTTCCTTTGCCCGGCGCATCGGTGGTTATAAAAGGAAGTAGCAACGGAGTAGCTACAGATTTCGATGGAAATTTTATTATAAATCGCTCTGAAGAGAGCGATATCTTGGTGGTATCTTATATAGGATATCTTTCTAAAGAAGTAAATACAGCAAACCAGAACAACATAGTAGTTATTTTGGAACCGGATTCCCAAAAATTGGATGAAGTAGTGGTTACTGCTTTGGGTATTAAGCGGGAGAAAAAATCATTGGGTTATGCTTCTCAGGAATTAGGAACTGATGAGGTAACAGAAGCGCGAGAGCCAAACTTGTTAAATAGCATTTCTGGTAAGGTAGCTGGTCTTCAAATTACCAATGGCTCATCGGGTATAGGAGGATCTGCAAGGGTTACAATAAGAGGCGATGCTTCTTTGAATATTAATGGAAACTCTCCCTTATTTATAGTAGATGGTACGCCTATTAGCAATCAAATTGTAGGGTCAACAGGTTCAGGAACTCAGGAAGTAGATTACGGAAACGGTGCGGCTGAAATAAATCCACAGGACATAGAAACTATAAATGTTCTAAAAGGTCCCGCCGCTGCAGCACTGTATGGGGCAAGAGCAGCAAACGGTGCTATAATAATCACTACAAAAAAGGGAAATAACAGAAAGGGTCGACTAGGTGTTTCTTTGAACACCGGGGTAACCATGGAAAACATTCTGTTACTTCCTGACTGGCAAAATGAGTACGGTCAAGGTAATAACCAGCAATTTGAGTTTGTGGACGGTAATGGAAGTGGTATTGCAGATGGTGTTGACGAGAGTTGGGGCCCAAGGTTAGACACTGGACTTCTTATTCCGCAGTTTGATTCTCCTCGTCAAGATGGTACCAGAGGCGGGGATTATTTAGTCAGTAACTCTCCAATTATTCCAACACCTTGGGTATCCCAGCCGGATAATACAAAGGATTTCTTCAATACAGGATACACCAAAACAAACAGCATTGCAATTTCCAAATCAGGGGATTTGGGGAATATACGCTTCTCTTTTCAGAATTTGGATCAGGAAGGTGTAATTCCCAACACGGATCTTAAAAGAAATTCTTTTAACCTGAGTACAGGATTAAACCTTACAGATAAGGTTACCGTAAATGCCAATGTTAATTATATCAAAACCGATAGCGATAACAGACCGGCCCTGAGCTATGGAACGGAAAGCATTATGTACTTGTTTATTTGGTACGGAAGACAGGTAAACACAAATAGTTTACGAGATTATTGGATGCCCGGACGTGAAGGATTACAGCAATTCAATTACAACTATAATTATCATGATAATCCGTACTTCACCATGTATGAAAACACGAATGGACAAGATAAAGATAGGGTATTTGGAAATGTTAGTATGAATTATAAATTCCACGATAACTGGAATCTATTGCTACGATCGGGAAGGGATTTTTACAATGAATTAAGATCTAAGAGAAGAGCTTTTAGTACGCAGCGTTTCCCCCTTGGGTATTATAGAGAGGATAATGTTTTCTTTGAGGAATCTAACACCGATTTCCTATTGTCCTATGACAAAACCTTCAATGAAAAATTCAATATCAATGTATCTGGAGGTGGAAACCAGTTTAGACAAAAGCAAGATTATACACAGATTGTCGCTCCACAGTTAATTAATCCGGGAGTGTATTCCTTTAACAATACCAGAAGACCACTTGAAGTCTTTGCAAATAATTCAGACAAGCGTATTAATAGTTTGTACGGCTTTGCACGTTTTTCCTATGATGAAAAAGTTTATCTGGATCTAACAGGAAGAAATGATTGGTCCAGTACCTTACCGGTGGGAAACAACTCCTATTTTTATCCCTCTGCAACGTTGAGCGTTATTGCGAGTGATATTTTTACGTTGCCAAAGTTTGTATCATTTGCTAAATTGAGGGCTGCTTATGCTGAGGTAGGTAACGATACAGATCCTTACAGGCTATCCAGTTTCTTTACTAATCAAAATCCATTTGGCGATAATCCTGTACTGACAGAATCATCACTCATTCCAAATGCGGATTTAAAACCTGAAATAACAGGTTCTTATGAATTTGGAGTTGATTTGCGTTTCTTCCAGAGTAGACTAAATTTAGATGTAACCTATTATGATGGCAGAACAAAAAACCAAATTATTCCTATCAGTACAGATATTTCTAGCGGTTACACCAGTAAATTAATCAATGCAGGAGAAGTTCGTAATTATGGCTTGGAAGCTGTGGTAAACGTAGTACCCGTATTAACAGAAAATTTTAAATGGAACACCTTGTTTAACTTCTCAAGAAATAGAAGCGAGGTAACCGATTTAGGTGGGGTAGATTATACGTTAACAGAAAGAAATGGGGTCTTTATTCAGGCACGTGAGGGAGGTTCCATAAGTGCCATTTACGGTAGAGGTTTTCAAAGAGTTGAAGACGAAAATAGTCAGTACTTTGGTCAGAAAATTGTAAATGCCAATGGTATTCCAATTCGCACAGATGGTTTGGTGTACCAAGGGGATTATGCACCGGACTACACCTTAGGAATTCAAAACAGCTTTAAATATAAGTCTTTTGATTTAGGATTTCTTTTCGATATCAGACAAGGCGGAATTGTAGTTTCCAGAACCAAAACTATTGGTTCTACCTCTGGTCAACTTATGGAAACTCTAGAAGGTCGGGAAACCGGTATCGTTGCTGAGGGTGTAGTTCAAACTGCTCCAGGGGTTTTTGTTCCTAATACAACTAACGTAGATGCCAGGACCTACAATAACCGCTTTTATGAGCGTGATAATGTGGAGGCAGCCAAATATGATGCTTCTTTCACAAAACTTAGAGAGGTAACAATTGGTTATTCCTTGGCAAAAAAATATGTTGATAGATTACCCATTACTGCAGCCCGCTTGTCATTAACCGGTAGAAATTTATTACTATGGACAGATAATCCCCATTTTGACCCGGAAACCGTTGCCGTTTCAGGAGGTACACTACAGCCAGGTATTGAAAACATGTCCTATCCCAGCACCAAAACATACACGCTTAATTTACAAATCGATTTTTAATCCTATATAAAAATGAAAAACGTAAAAATTTTTAATAAGGCTTTCTTCTTAGCTTTCCTTCTAAGCACGGTAATTGGGTGTACAGAGGACTTTGAAGAGATTAATAAAAACCCTAATTTCCCAGAAAGTGCTAATCCGGATTTATTGATACCAGGAGTCTTGCGACAAATGGCCTATAATTGGGGCGATCAAGGATGGGAAGAGGGTTTTACAGTAGCACAATATGCATCACGGCTACAGTTTACCTCTGGAGATACTTACAACTGGTCCCCTACAGACAATCCCTATAATGATGCCTATAATTCTTTAAGGAATATTGAAAATGTTATTAAAGACACAAGGGATAATGATGCTCAGCAAAATTATTATGGAGTTGCATTGGTAATCAAATCCTGGATATATTCCTACTTAACTGATGCTTACGGCGATGTACCTTACACTGATGCGGTAAAAGGGATAAGTGACGGAAACATTACCCCTGTCTTTTCCCCTCAAAGTGAAATCTATGATGGCCTTTTAACCGATTTAAAAGCCGCCAACACCATTTTAATTGGACAGCAAAACATTGGAGGGGATATACTTTATGGTGGCGATGTGCAAAAATGGCGAAAATTTGCTAATTCACTAAGACTGCGTTTGGCAATGCGAATTAGTGATGTAAACAATGCTCGTGCACTTGCCGAGATGAATGAAATTGTTAGTAATCCCGCTCAGTTTCCTATTTTTGAAGGTAATGCAGATGGGGCAAATCTGCAATGGAATTCAGATAATCCACAGCCGAAATATAATACTCGCTCGGGGAGTTACGATGAGGTGCGTTTAAGTATTACCTTAGAAAACCGGTTAAAGGCCTTGGGAGATAGACGACTTATTGTTTTTGCCCAGCCTACCACCAATTCTGAAAAGGGAATTTATTCAGATGATTTAGACGATTACGTAGGAATGCCAAACGGTTTGGACGATGAAGCTGCTTTGGGTTACAGTCCAACCGGGAATCCTGCCGAATCCGGTTCCAATTTTATTTCCAGATTAGGCGTTTTACTAACCTGCCGGGCGTGTAACGTGGAACAAGCCTCTCCAACAGCTTCCCAGACCATCATTATGAGCTATTCCGAGCTTCAATTTATATTAGCAGAAGCAAGGGAAAAGAATTTTATTACTACAGGCACGTCTGCTCAATATTATGAAAATGGAATCCGGTCTTCTTTTGCATATTATCTGGAACGAATCAATGCCGGAGGGTGGAATGAAATTGCTGCAGACCTTCAGTTGTTCGATCTGGATGGGTATCTGTCTCAAGGATCAGTGGCATTAAGTGGTACGGCAAATGAGCGTTTGGAGAAAATCGCCCTCCAAAAATGGATATCCCTGTTCTATACCGGTTTTGAAGCCTGGTCCGATTGGAGACGTACGGGTATGCCCGAAATTATTCCCGGTCCGGATGCTGCAAATGATGGTAAGGTACCCGTGCGCTTCCAATATCCAAATTCAGTAAAATCAACTAATAATGCGAATTACCAGGAAGCTGTAAACCGTATGGGAGCCGATGATTTAAACACCCGACTTTGGTGGGATGTCGCTCCTAATGACTAGTACCAATGAAAAATAATCGACCATTAACTATACTCATGACCATAGGGATGTTCTCCCTGTGGTCTTGTTTTGAGCAGAAACCACAAAATGATTTGGGCATAAAACATGTCGTTGTTATTGGGTTTGATGGATTAAGTCCGAATGGCTTACAAAACGCTTCGACGCCAAATTTTGATAAATTAATGGCTGAGGGGTCCTATACATTCCATGCCCGATCGGTGATACCTTCTTCCTCCAGTCCTAATTGGGCATCCATGATTATGGGAGCCGGGCCCGAACAGCATGGGATTACTTCTAATGCCTGGGAAAAGGATAATTTTATATTGCCAACCATCGCACAGAGCGATGACTTTTTGTTTCCCACTATTTTTCATTTGATAGACCAACAAATCCCCAATGCGGAAATCGGAGCCATATACCATTGGCGGGGTTTTGGCCGGTTGTTTGAAAAAAGCGCAGTAGATTATGATGTGAGTCCGGAAACAGAAGAAGAAACCGCCTCTTTGGCAAGTGTCTATATTGACGAAAAAAAGCCAAATTTTACCTTTATACATTTTGATCATATAGATCATGCCGGGCATGAGTTTGGCCATGGTACAAAGGAATATTATGATGCTGTAGAAAAAGGCGATAAACTTCTTGGACAACTAATGCAAGCTATAGAAAAAGCAGGCATTGCACAGGAGACTCTGGTAATCCTCAGTTCAGACCATGGTGGGGTGGGAAAAGGCCATGGGGGAGAATCCCTCCAGGAAATGGAAATCCCCTTTATAGTTTGGGGAAAATCGGTTAAGAAAGGGAGTAGCATTCAATATCCCGTTTTTCAATATGACAATGCAGCAACGGTAGCTTTTGCCATAGGGTTAGAAATCCCTGTAGCATGGATTGGAAAACCGGTGAAGACGGCTTTCAATGGTTTTGAAACAGTAGATGCCTATCCTATTGTAAAACGGGTTAAGGAGCCTGTAATACTTCCAAAAGCCGAAGGATATAAAAAGGCAGGTGGACTATTTAATGAACAAGCTACAATTCGCTTTGAAAATCCAAATCCCGATGGAGAAGTTCGGTTTACTTTAGATGGCTCTATGCCCAATGCCAACTCTGAACTGGCTGAGAATGTTGTGGTTTTAGATAAAAATGCCGTGGTAAGAAGTGCTGTATTTAAAGAGGGTCGCGTTGTCAGTAATATTAGTGAGGCCTATATTAGAGTCAAGAAAAATGAAAAGGTAGCCCCAGTGCAGTACGAGGTATTCTATTTGGATAACCTTAGTACTATCCCTGTCTTAGATGGGAAACCGGCAAATGCAAAAGGAAGCACGTTTGAAATCACCTCCGATGAGGTAAAAGAAGAGATTAAAAATAATACCGTGGTTCGTTTTAGAACCAACCTGGTTATAGAAACGGAGGGAAAATATCAGTTTTACACCAGATCCGATGATGGTAGTAGGCTTTGGGTGAATACTACCCTTGTGGTGGATAATGACGGGGATCACGGATTGATAGAAAAAGATGGAAGTATTCAATTATTGCCCGGCACCTATCCTCTGGAGGTGCTTTGGTTTAATGGTGGCGGGGGAGGCTGGTTAGATGTATTTTATAAAACCGAAGGTGTACCTAAACAAATAGTACCTACTACAATATTACAATAAATGTATTTTAAAAGTTTTTTTCTGATTTGTTTCATTAGTTCAAAGGCACTTCTCTATTCCCAACAGGAAGTTTTTCCTGCTTGGGAAGAAGGAGTGTTAGAGCTACATCATATAGCAACAGGAAGAGGCAATGCCACTTTTGGTATTTTTCCGGATGGTACCACCTTACTAATTGATGCAGGTGATATGTCGGAAACGCATCCCAGAACCCAGTCCGATAGAAATACCGAATTAACACCAAACCGCAGGAAAACGGCACCGGAGTGGATAGTAGATTATATAGATCAATTTTTACTAAAAAAGCATCCAATGCACTTGGATTACGCCCTAATTACCCATTATCACGATGATCATTTTGGGGAAATGGACTCCACTAGAATAAAGGCAGTTCAAGGAGACTATTTTCTGACAGGAATTACAGCAGTAGGGGATAAATTACCCATCAAAAAAATTATTGACAGGGGTAGCACCTATCCTATCGACCTAAAAGATGCCAAAATTCAATTCGATTTAAATAAAGACGATGAGTATGGCATGATCCCAACCTTAAAGAATTATTGGAATTTTATTGCCTATCAATCCAAACAAAATGGCCTTGTACATGAAGCATTGCTACCGGGTGCTTTAAATCAAATCCGATTGACAAATTCACCTGAAAAATTTGCAGACTTTCAAGTGCGTAATATTTCAGTAAACGGACAAGTTTGGACCGGAGAAAAAGAGAATTATTTTTCGCTTTTTAAAAAGGAGCAATACCCTGGGGAAAATCCTTTAAGTACTTGTATTAAAATTTCTTATGGTGATTTTCATTATTTCACAGGTGGCGACATCAGTGGGGTGGATGCCTACGGCGAAAGCAATTTTGATTTGGTTGAATCGCATATTGCACCTGTGGTTGGGGCGGTAGATGTGGCGACCCTAAACCACCATGGCAATCGAGATTCCCAGAACACTTTTTATGTGAGAACGCTGCGACCCAACGTATGGATTGGTCAAAGCTGGTCTTCGGATCATCCGGACAACAATGTTTTGAGGAGAATCCTCTCAGAGCAGCTTTATCCCGGCAATCGAGACCTTTTTGCAACCGCCTTGTTAAAGCCAAATATTTCCGTGATTGGCGGACT
>JBGTEN010000133.1:0-2311 GCA_041747755.1 Arenibacter sp.
TGCAACTTTCATAGCCGACTATTATGTATCCCTCATACCAGAAAAAAAGGGTCAATTAGAATTGGTTCACCCGGATACTTTGGATAAGCGAATGGAAAAATTAGACTGGATTAAGGAATGGGCACGGGTGGCCTTGGCGTATAAAAATGACCCTAAGGAGTATCAAAAGACCGCAAACCGATTTTACGGAGGTGAAATGGCATGCGCCGGCATGTTGTATGCGCCCATGTTTGGCTTATGGACTACAAACGCTGAAACCGCATATACCGCGGCTTATGATCATGCTATTTTTGATATTGGTTATGCAAAAGACATTTCAGGAATAACTGCAGCCATGACACAAATGGCAATGCAATCCAATGATATGGACACCATTCTAAACGCAAGCGTATTTATAGATCCGTATGGCTATCAGGATAGTCGTCTTGTTGGACGAATAGCCTATTCACTAGCCGAGAATGCCGAAAAAAATGTAAAGGCGGCTCAAGAATTGGTGCAAACGCAAGAACTATTTAATTCCAATCCTATGGCGTGGGAAGTCCCCTCAGGATATCCGGGAACACAAGACGAATGGGTACGTCAAGAATTCATCTATCAGGCCCTAGAAAAGAATAAAAAAGCCATCCCTTTTCACGCAGGTGAAATTTGGGAAATTACGTATACATCTTTGGTTTTTGGTGATGGTGATTTTGAAAAAACGCTTCAATTTATAGTCAACTACGGCAGAGACAATGATACGGTGGCTGCAGTAGCGGGCATGATTTTGGGTGCTAAAGTGGGTTATACCAACTTACCCAAAGATCTAAAAGAAACGGCTATACGAGTGAACAGGGAAAATATGGGACTGGATTTGGAAGTGATGGCGCAGACAATTTTGAACACCTATGGTAAGCCCTAGGGATGTTGCTTATGAGTATTATTATTCTTCCAATTTCAAATAATATCCGGCAGCTTTGTAAGTTCTGCTAATTGAAAGAAGAGGTGGGGTAAAAATAGAAAGTAGAGTATTTTTTTCAAACGTAGAATTAAAAATGTTACCGTCAATTTTTATATCTATTATAACAAACCTTGTCGACTATTTTCCAAGCTTATACTTGTCTACAGCTGGTTGTCCCCAGATGTTATTTTTTACCCTGTAAATAACTTCACATTCTGTCAGTTCAAGGCAAATAGAATCAACGTTCCGCCAAGCGTAATCACACGCGCCAATATGTTCTCCGTTCTGGTCAAATAAGGCTCCCCCCGCATCTTCAGAATTCAATTCTGTACTATAAACGGTCTGTCCGTTATGTTTGCACTCGCTAATTTTACCATTTTTATAGGTTTTGTAGAGTAGTTTTAGCGGCTGTTCATTTTCAAATTCATCTTTTGCGCAACCTAACAAGAATAAATACACCATCAAAGAAATTGTTAAAAGTGTTACATTATTAATCTTATGTGTCATTTGGCAATTAATTTTAGAGTACTCATAAACAAATCTTAGAAAAACCCTTTGATTTTAAGTCCGCAAATTTTGTTGGTTACCAAAAGTTAACTTGACGAACTGCTTGCTCCATATTGATGCGTTTATACCTCAGCAAAATCGGTGTTCATCAATACTTTTGGGAATACCCTATTTTTCATTCTTTTAATTTTGCTTCTAACACTGTAACCCAGGGATAGCTTGGACCTAGCGTTGTACATGGGAATAATTCTGAATCGGCCGTTTTTCTCACAGTAATGGTTAGCATTTGTCCATCTTCATTGTATTTATTCTTATCCAAATTGAAAGCTTGATATTTTAGTGTATTTAAATTCGTAATTTTTTCTAATCTGTCCAAGTCACTTTCTCTGAAATCAATTATAATGAGTTTACAGTCAATATCAATTCCAACAGTGGTAACCTCAAAAAGGTTTGCAATGGTTTCTTCCTCGTTTTTGTCACATGAAATAAAAAGAATTGCAAGAACAAGGATAGTCAGTAGTTTTATCATATCTAATTTTTTAATAATCCAAAATATCAGCTATTACATTTTAATTGAGTTTGCTTCAAACTTCAATGAATCAATTTTTCCTATTTATTACGTCTGATCATGTTTTAGAGAAAGTGTTTTTGCCCAAAATCAATATAAAACGTTCTGAAAACAAAAATGAGATTTTAGCATTTTTATTGTCCTTGGTAATAATCAATAAATCCAATTCCAGACTCATTAAATATCGCCAACTTATTTTGGTTCTGAAAAAGCGTCATATTCCTTGTTCTGTCATCTCCAAATGTCAATTCGTAATTTTTTTCATAGGGATTATTTGTATCAGACGTGTTTGTAATTTC
>JBGTEN010000134.1:0-3344 GCA_041747755.1 Arenibacter sp.
ACTAAATCACCATGTAATTGAGACCAGTTGTAATTATAAAATAAGCGTCCGGCATTATCATGAGTTATTCCCCATTGTCCGCGGGCTTCTGTTTCCTCCTTTATCCATTCATTATCTTTTTTTCGATACCGCCATTTGGACTTGGCATTGTAATACCAATTGTCCAATCCTCGCAGCAAGCCATTTGCCGAATGTTCAGGTAAACCAAGTCCGCCATATTCCGGATCGATTAAGACTTTAGTATCGGCCACGAAATCTCCATCGGTATCTTCAGCAAACCATAGTGGAATATTCTCAGCCACTAAAACGCCTTTACCAACAAGTGCAATAGCTCTGGGAAGCACTAGACTATCCAGGAATACAATACTTCGATCCATTTTACCATCCCCATCATCATCAAAAAGTATAGAAATTCGACCCACTTTATCGGTTTCACCTGTCCCATCAATATCCTTCATAAATCCTAACATTTCAACTACCCAAAGTCGACCACCTTCATCAAAGGTAATTGCCACCGGATCTTGAATCAAAGGCTCGGAAGCCACCAATTCAATTTCCAGTTCATTATCAGGTAGTTGAAATCTCTTAAGCGCTTCATCAGGGGATAAAGGTGGTGCGGGCTCTTTTTCTCCGGAACAGAAAAGAAGCGTAAGCCCTATAATTAAAAGTATAGGAAAAAGAAGGTATGATATCTTATAGTTTTTAATCATTGTAAAAAAAATACAAACTATCTAAAACGGTAATCTAGACCAGCAAGGAAGCCAGATATACAAAAAATCCGGCAGAAGTACCCACCACCAGGGTTCCAAGCGTATAGGCCCGATAGCCGGTTTTAATATCAATCCCTGAAAACTGTGTAAGAATCCAAAAGCCACTGTCATTAGCATGGGATACTACCATGGCTCCGGCACCTATTGCCGATACCACCAGTGCCTTGTCTATATCAGAATGAAAGCCTAAAACCGGTAAAAGAGGCGCAATAATAGAGGCTGTGGTTATTAGTGCCACAGTAGATGACCCTTGAGCTGTTTTGATTGCTGCGCAAAGTAAAAACGGAAGCCAAATACCGATATTTGCACCGGAGAGCGCATCAGCCATTGTCGTAGCAATACCACTATTCTGCAAAATAGTTCCGAAAATACCTCCGGCACCGGTAATTAATAGGATATTAGAAGCATCACTCATAGCTTTTCCCACCCACCCCGTGGTTGATAGAATGGTTTTATCTAACTTTTTAGGTAGCAGAAAAGCAAAAAGTAACCCAATAAGCAACGCAATTACAGGAGAACCTATAAATGCAATAATTTTAAACCAAAGGGTCTCCTGCATTCCTTCGTCAATGGTAAACTCTACCAAAGATTTTCCAATGATGAGGGCAATAGGAACTAAAATGGGTAAGAAAGATTTTAGTGCACTAGGGGCTTGTTTTATTTTTTCTTCAACCTCCTCCATGGATAATTTAGGATTGGGATCGATATACATTCTTGAAGCATATTTTTTGCAATAAATAATAGCCACTATTAAAGACAGGATACCAATAACCAAACCCACTAACATTACCAACCCTACATCTGCTCCAATAATTCCCGCTGCTGCAATAGGACCGGGAGTTGGGGGAATTAAAACATGTGAAATCATTAACCCTAAAATTAAGGCCACACCTGTACCCACTATAGATAGACCGGCTCTTTTGGTAAGACTCTTATTAAGTGGTGTAAGTATGATAAAACCACTATCAGCAAATACCGGAATAGAAACAATAAAGCCCACAACACCCATAGCTTCATGTACCCTCTTTTTTCCAATGATGTTAAGTACTATCTCTGCCAGTTTAAAGGCACCCCCGGAATGCTCTAAAAAGGCACCGATGATAACACCAACAACAATTACGATTCCTATTTTACCTAAAGTACCTCCAAAGCCATTATTGACGGAATCTACGATAGTACCCAAATCCATTCCGGAAGAGAGTGCAAAAAACAAGGCTGCTCCCAGAAGAGCAAGGAAAGGATGCACATTCCATTTTACTGTCAGTAAAATAAGCAATACAACACTAACAATTAGTAAGAGAAAAGATATCATAAGCCAATTTTGGTTTAGTGTGCGTCTCTAGTTACTTCAGAACCCGATTTCCCGACCAGAAAATCTAAATCTGCTCCCAAGTGGGCTTGCTGTACGGTTTTTGTATACAAACTTACATAGCCACGCTCCAAGTGAGGGGTGGGAGTCTTCCATGCAGCTCTCCGATTACGGAGTTCTTCATCACTTACTTCCAAATGAAGTTTTCTGCCGGGAACATCCAAAACAATATAGTCGCCTGATTGCACTAATCCCAAAACACCACCAATTGAAGACTCGGGAGAGATATGCAAAACAACAGTGCCAAATGCAGTACCACTCATTCTTCCATCGGAAATACGAACCATGTCTTTGATGCCTTTTTGCAACAATTTTTCCGGGATTTCCATGTTACCCACTTCGGCCATCCCCGGATATCCCACCGGACCAACACCTTTTAAGACCATTACACTGTTTTCATCTATTTCCAGGTTGGGATCATCTACATTAGCCAAAAATTCTTCTATAGTTTCAAAAACTACTGCCTTTCCGCGGTGACTCATTAGTTCAGGGGTTGCCGCTGATGGCTTAATAACAGCGCCATTTTCACAGAGATTTCCATAAAGTACTGCGATACCAGCTTCTTCCTGAAAAGGTTTCTCAATCTCGGCAATGACCTCAGGGTTGTAGCACTCGGCCTTTTGATTGTTCTCACCAATAGGTTTTCCGTTAACTGTGATGGCATGGTTATGCAGGTGTTCTTTTAGTTGTTTAATAACAAAAGGGAGACCCCCGGCATCAAAGAAATCTTCCATCAAAAATTTCCCGGATGGCATCAAATTAACCAATAGGGGTATTTTACTACCCAAAGTATCAAATTCTTTTAAATCTAATTTTACACCTATTCTACCAGCTATAGCCAAAAGGTGGATTATAAAGTTGGTCGATCCACCAACAGCAGCATTAATTTTTATTGCATTCTCGAAGGCTTCCCGGGTTAATATTTTTGAAATTTTAAGATCTTCTTTCACCATTTCTACAATTCTTCTACCGGAAAGTTGGGCGAGAACTTTTTTTCTGGAATCAACTGCAGGAACCGCCGCCGCACCCGGTAAAGTTAAGCCAAGGGCTTCTACCATGCATGCCATAGTAGAGGCTGTTCCCATGGTCATACAATGTCCCTGACTTCTGGCAGAACATATTTCAGCTTCTATTTGATCCTCAGGCGTAAAACCTTCGTTCTTAATTTTATCTTTTAGGGTCCATACAAAAGTTCCGGATCCTAT
>JBGTEN010000135.1:0-1753 GCA_041747755.1 Arenibacter sp.
AAAATAAAGGGATCCATCTTAGGTTCATCGAAAACCGGTAGCATAGTGTTCATAGAACCGGAAACCACATTAAGATACTCAAGGGAATTAAATAATTTGGAATTTGAAGAAAAGGAGGAGGTCCAACGTGTTTTAAATGCATTGACTAATTTTATTCGTCCGTTTGCCGATCAACTTGCAATCTATCAGGATTTTCTTGTTTTTATGGATGTTACTGCAGCTAAGGCCAAGTATGCCTCTGAGATGAATGCGGTACTTCCGGACATCAACACCAATAAAGAAATACAACTGCGGGATGCATATCATCCTCTGCTGTATTTAGCAAATAAAAGAAAAAAGGAAAAGACCTTCCCACAGACCATACAATTGCACCCTGAGAATAGGATTATCGTGATATCCGGTCCTAATGCCGGTGGTAAAAGTATCACTTTAAAGACAGTGGGTTTGCTACAAGTAATGGTTCAAAGTGGTTTTTTGATACCCGTACATGAACGCAGTTCTATATGTTTTTTTGATGTTATTTTAACCGATATCGGAGACAACCAATCTATTGAAAATCATTTAAGTACGTATAGTTATCGGCTTAAAAACATGAACTATTTTTTGCGAAAATGCAATGCCAGAACACTGTTTTTAATCGATGAGTTTGGCACCGGAAGTGATCCGGAATTGGGCGGGGCTTTGGCAGAGACTTTTTTAGAGGTATTTTATGAACGAGGGGCTTATGGGGTTATTACGACCCATTATGCCAATCTTAAATTGCTGGCCAATGAACTCCCTCATATATCCAACGCAAATATGCTTTTTGATGGTAAGACGCTGGAGCCTACTTACCAATTGGTATTAGGACAGGCAGGTAGCTCGTTTACCTTTGAGGTAGCTCAGAAAAACGGAATTCCTTTCAGTCTTATTAATCGGGCTAAGAAGAAAATTGAGGGAGGTAAAGTCCGTTTTGATGCAACAATTGCCAAATTGCAACAGGAAAGAAGTAAAATGGCTGAAACAGGAACCCGTTTACAGGAAGAAGAGTCCAAAGCACGGGATGAGGCCAAACGCTTTGAAGAGCTTAATACCAAGATTAAGTCTAAACTTGAAAATTATCAGGAGCTTTACGACTATAATCAGCGTATGATTTACTTGGGTAATAAAGTGAACACTATAGCAGAGAAGTATTTCCAGGATAATAAAAAACGAGTTCTTGTATCGGAATTAATTCGGATTGTAGAAACGGAGAATAGTAAACGCAAGAAAAAAACGGTTCAGGAAATTAAAGTAGAACAGGTAAAAAAAGAGCAAATAGAACAAGAAATCATCCAAAAAGTCGAAGTAATTCGGGAAAAGAAAAAGGTAGCCAAAAAGAAAGCCGAGGTACAAGAAAAAAATAAACCTAAACCTGTTTTTAAGGTAGGTGATCGTGTTCGGATGCCGGATGGGAAGGCAATAGGAAGTATTGACAAACTGGAAAAAAATAAAGCTGTTGTCAACTACGGCTTATTTACAACTAATGTGAGTGTTGATCAGTTAGAGTTAGTGAACTCTTCAACAACTGTCAGAAGTAGGGGGGCAAAATAATATACTATCAATTGCTACATTCACAGAATAATGAAAAACACAAATAAAATAATTCTTTTTGATGGGGTTTGTAACCTCTGCAACGGAGCGGTGCTATTTGTCATTAAGCGTGATAAAAAAGATACTTTCCGTTACGCTGCCCTGCAAAGTGATATAGGACAAAAACTTACTAAAGAAAGAG
>JBGTEN010000136.1:0-16259 GCA_041747755.1 Arenibacter sp.
TTTAAAATTAGAAGCAGGGGTAAGGTATACGGGAATCAATTCCCTTAGTGAGATAGCCCAATTTGGTTTTGACAGAACTCAGCCCGGGATAGACCCTACGGAAGCCGGGTTGTTCGATTATGACGAGACCATTTATGCCTCATATGTAGGATTAAATGGGAAATGGGATAAACTGAGTTTTACTTCTGGATTAAGGGCAGAATATACAAAAGCCATAGGAGATTTAGATATTGCCGAAGATATTACCGAGAACAACTATTTGGAACTATTTCCCAACTTTTCAATCCTATACGCTCTTGGTGAGAAACACGATTTAAATTTATATTACTACAGGAGAATTAATAGACCAAGATACAATAGTATCAATCCGTTTCAATCCTTCCAAAGCAATAATATTGTTGTGGAAGGGAATCCAAGATTGTTACCCTCCACCCGAAATTATACCGCTCTGGGCTATACCTACGATAAAAATTACACTGTAGAACTTTTCTATATGTACCAAAACAATCCTTTTCAAGCACTTATGTTTCAGGATAATGACAGTCGCTTATTGCGGTATATCAATGTGAATATGGATAACAACGTGTCGTATGGAATTGATTTTACCGTAAATACAGAATTGACTCCTATTTGGGATTTGTATATCTTATCTAGCTTTTTCCAAAATAGTTTCTCATTTCAAGATGATGATTCCGGTCAAATAATAAGAAACGAGCGGTTCTCATGGTTTTTTCGTACATATAACAGTTTTACTTTTTTGACAGACAAAAGTCTTTGGGCGGATTTGAGCTTTAACTATTTTTCTCCCATCTCCAATGGAAACTCGGAACAAAGCTTGTATAGCACGTTGGATATTGCATTTACAAAGTCGTTTTGGAATAAAAGTATGGTTCTTACCATGGGGATTCAGGATATTTTCAATCAGGCTAAATTACTCAACACCCGCCGTTTCTTAAATCAGGACAACAGCACTTCGTATCGGGATGAAAACAGACTATTTACTTTAGGGTTACGCTATAAGTTTGGAAATGTCAAGATTAAGGATAATAAAAAATCTAAAAATCTGGACGAAAGGAATCGCTTGTAAGCTGCTTTTGTTACAAACTCGATTAAGATTACGGGCCTTGTACTAAAACACCTCAGTTTTTTTAGTTAGTTTTGATTACCAACCCCAAAGCCAGGTGAAACTTAAGTCCATTTTTAGTGTACTGCTTTTGTTCTTGTCCATTGGGCTTTATGGACAGGAATTTAGCATATCCGGCGCCGTAAAAGATCTTTCCAATACGGCTATTCCCTTTGCCAATATTTATTTATATCGAATTTCGGATACTACCTTGGTAAAAGGTGCTTCTGCCGATGAGGAAGGCTTTTTCAGTATTGATAATGTAGTTGGGTCAACCTATTTTATTCGGGGAAGTTATATTGGGAAATTTTCCACTTTAACACCTGTGGATATTACCCAAAATGTTCGAATTGGCACTTTGGTTATTGCTATAGATGCCGAGGTTTTGGATGAGGTTATCGTAACCGGTAAGCAGCCCACCATACAACGGCAGGCAGATAGGGTAGTTTTTAATGTGGAAAACACCGTAGTTTCCGAAGGAAATTCGTGGGAAATTCTTAAAAATACTCCCGGAGTAATTTCCATGCAAAATGATTTTCTTATTCGCAATCAGAGTGCAACCATATACCTTAATGACAGAAAAGTGCAGTTGTCCTCTTCAGAAATAAAAGATTTACTGGAAGGCTTATCAGGAGTCGCTATCAAATCTGTGGAGGTAATACCTAATCCTCCGGCGCGTTACGAAGCCGAGGGTGGCCCTATTTTAAATATAATCACCACCAAAAGTATTGCTCCGGGTTATAAGGGAAGTGTTACCGGAAACTATACACAAGCTGTTTTCCCCAAGTATGCCTTTGGGACAAGTCACTATTTTAAATCCGAAAAACTCAGTCTCTTTGCCAATTACACCATTAATCCAAGAAAGGAATTTAAGGACGATGATTACAGGGTAAACTTCATTAACGATGAGAACGACATTTTTTCTCGCTGGCAAACCGATTTTAATAAAGTAACCCGGTCGTTGGCCCAAAATGCCAATTTTATTATGGATTATTTTATTGATGACCGTAACTCCATAAACCTCACCACCAATATGGTGTTTTCTCCCAATAAAACATTTAAGAATCAGATAAATAGTGAAATGCGGAATGCTCAGAATCAGTTAGACTCTACCCTAACTTCTGCCAGTGATGTAAGTACAGACAATACTAATTTGGCAGTAGATCTAACGTATAAACACCTTCCCAAAAAGGAAGGAGCCTCGTTAACCCTAAACGCACATATTACCAAGTTTGATGAAGATAATACTCAGAATGTCTCCTCAGACTATTTTAACCCAACCGGTAATTTTATAAGGAACTTTTCCTTTTTTACGGACTCCCAACAGAAAGTGGATATCGTAACAGGGCAACTGGATTACATTTCACCGGTGGGAGGCCTTATCATGGAAACGGGGGCTAAATTCTCTTTGGTCAGTTCCAGAAGCGGTATCAATTTTTTTAATATAGTAGGGACCACCCCAACATTAAATACAGAATTTTCAGATGATTTTATATATGACGAAACCGTTTGGGCCGGATACCTTAGTTTGTTAAAAGATTGGGAGAAATGGTCTCTGAAAACTGGTGTACGGGGAGAATATACAGATGTTTCCGGAAGATCTGTTGTTTTGGCTACAGAGAATCTTCAGAATTATTTTGAACTTTTTCCAACGCTATATGTTTTACATACCCCTTCAGATGACCACAGTTTTTCATTTGATTACAGAAGAAAATTACAACGTCCCAAATATCAGGATTTAAACCCCTTTCGCTATTTTGTAAATGAGAACGATTTCTTCGTTGGAAATCCTAACCTGCTACCCAATTTTAGCCATAATTTTAATTTAAACTACACCCTAAAAGGGGAGTATTTTTTTGATATTTATTATCGGGACAACGGCAATTATATCAGTGATCTTAGCTTTCAGGACAACCAAAACCTTACGGTACGGCAAATTCGGCAAAATGTGCTGGAGAGCACTTCGTATGGCATAGATTTCACCTATAGCAAATCGGTAACCAATAACTGGTATGTGTACAGTTATATGTCTGTTTTCGCTGAAGATGAAACGTTTTTGGCGGTTGAGAGTAATGATGTGGCTTTTACGAATTCGGTTAACGGGTTTTATGGATCCTTAAATAATTACCTTACACTTTCTAAGGACGGCACCTTTACAGGAGATATTGCACTCACCTATTTATCCTCATTTTTACAGGGCTCTTATGTTATGGGTTCCACAACGAATTTAAATGTGGGGTTAAGAAAATCCTTATGGAAAAAGAGAGCAGTACTAACAGTGGCGGCAGAAGATTTATTGGGCAAGGCCAACCCTACTTTTACCTCTCGCTATCTAAACCAGGACAATTCCTATTTGGCCAGACCGGAAACCCGATTTGTTCGTTTCGGCTTCACCTATAATTTTGGGAATTTTAGGTTGGAAGACAACGAAAGGGGTATTGATAAAATCGAACGGGATCGATTATCGAATTAGGGATTTCCAACTCCGTTAGCTCTTCAATTTGACGGATTTTCTTACCTCAAAAGAGGGTTTGTAGGATAAAATTTCATTTTGAAAGGAATAAGTACCTTTTTTTTCCGTTAGGATGGACTATATTCGACCCAATGAATATTCATAAACAAACTACAAAATGACCAAACCACTACTATTTTTCTTCCTATTATTGATGGGCTTCACAGGCTATTCGCAAACTGCTTTTGAAAGGGGTTATTATATAAACAACACCAATCAGAAAGTAGAAGGTTTAATTAGAAACCTGGACTGGAAAAACAACCCGGACAATTTTGTTTTTAAGAAATCTGAAAATGAAAATCAGGAAGTACTAACCATTAAAACGGTCACGGAATTTGGAATTTATGACAAATCCAAATACGTAAGGCAATTGATTAATATAGACAGAGCCAGTGATATTCCGGGGATGTTGAGCATGGACCGAAGACCGGATTTTAAAGAGGAAGAACTCTTTTTAAAGGTTTTAGTGGAAGGTAAGGCAAAGCTGTATTCTTATGAAGATCAAAGAGTTTTAAAGTTTTTCTATAGTGTTGATACTTTAAATGTAGAACAATTGGTTTACAAAAGATATGTAAACACAGAGCGACAAATATTTAAAAACAATACGTACATTCAGCAGTTGTGGAATAATTTAAAATGCCCCACCATTGCCCTAAGAGATGTAGAACAGGTAAATTATAAAACAAGGGATTTAGTTAATTTCTTTACAAAATACAATACCTGTCACGGTTCTGTGTCCGAAGGGGTGGTGCAAAAGGAAAAAGGAGATTTATTTAACTTGACGTTTAGAGCAGGTCTAAACAATTCTTCAGCCACTATGGAGTATGCTCAGGACGGGTTTAGGAGAGCTTATGATTTTGGACAAAAATCAGGAATTAGGGTAGGTGTAGAAGCTGAGTTTATGCTTCCTTTTAACAATAACAAGTGGAGCTTGTTTGCGGAACCAACCTATCAATACTTTAAAGCTTCAACTGATAACAGTACAACAGGTGCGGTACCTACGAATTTAGATTATAAGTCTATAGAAGTACCATTGGGCATAAGGCACTATTTCTTTTTAAGTAACAACTCAAGCATTTTTATTAATGGGGCTGTTATATTTGATTTTCCTATAGACTCTTGGATTACAGGATTCCCTGGTGGGGATACTGAAATAGCTACCGCTGCCAATTTTGCTTTTGGTGCCGGATACAAATACAACAAGCTAAGTTTAGAAGCCAGATTGCATACATCTCGAAAGTTACTGAACACACTTTTTTATTGGGAGTCTGATTACAAAACAGTTTCGGTAATATTAGGGTATACCATTTTTTAGAATATAGGTTAATTTACTCCATGAGAAGTAAAAGGTCTGGAGATAGAAATCAAGAGTTGAGACAATGACGCTGCTAACAGATGGACACTGTTTTTACTAAAGCTGAAGTAAAGGTTTAGAGATTAGTCATAAGGGAAAGAAACAAAAAGTGAATAACCAATATCGGCTATCATTTTTTGAGTTTGAATTTGAGTTTTTTTTGCGCTTGAATTTGAGTTTAAACTTGCTCTTGATGCTGGCACTTGAAACTTGCACTTTTTTTCTTAAATTTGCACCCTTAAAACCAGACAGTTGCCTAAAATAGGAGAGATACAATTACCTGATTTCCCTTTACTTCTTGCACCAATGGAAGATGTAAGCGATCCGCCGTTCCGTGCACTATGCAAGGAACATGGTGCAGACGTGGTGTATACCGAATTTATTTCCTCAGAAGGACTTATTCGTGATGCGGCTAAGAGCACCATGAAATTGGATATTTATGAAAAAGAGCGCCCGGTAGGAATTCAGATTTTTGGTGCCGAATTGGACTCCATGCTGCAAGCTATTGATATTGTAGAAAAATCCAACCCCGATATTATTGATATTAATTATGGTTGTCCCGTAAAAAAGGTGGTTTGTAAGAATGCCGGAGCGGGAATCTTAAAGGATATTCCCTTAATGGTAAAGCTTACGGCAGAGATGGTAAAACGCACCCATCTTCCGGTAACCGTGAAAACCCGTTTGGGATGGGATGCGGATTCTATTAAGATTGTTGAGGTGGCAGAGCGTTTGCAGGATGTGGGTATAAAAGCAATTTCAATTCATGGCAGAACGCGGGTACAGATGTACAAAGGCGAAGCAGATTGGGGACCTATTGCCGAAGTGAAAAACAACTCCAGAATGCACATTCCGGTTTTTGGCAACGGCGATGTAGACACTCCTGAAATGGCTATGAAAATGCGGGATGAGTATGGACTGGATGGTGCTATGATTGGTAGGGCGAGTATAGGATACCCTTGGTTTTTCAATGAGGTGAAACACTATTTCAAAACAGGAACACATTTAGCTCCTCCTACGCTCGAAGAACGCGTCCATGCGGCAAGACGCCATTTGGAAATGGCTATTGATTGGAAAGGGGAGAAACTAGGGGTTTTTGAAACCCGAAGACATTATACCAATTATTTTAAAGGTATTCCCAACTTTAAGGAATATCGCATGCAAATGGTTACCAGTGATGAATCAGAAGCAGTTTTCGCTGCCTTTGATGCCGTTCTGGAAAACTTTGCTAATTTTCAGTTTGCTTAGTTTCTACCTGCATTTTAACTTAAAAATGATATCCAACTCATGCTAAAAGCAATAAATTTTAAATGCATCTGCAAATAAAATTAAAGAGGATTCCGGCCTATTTTCAATTTCGTTACAAATCCAAGGTCTTTTTGCTTAGGAAGAAGGAAGCCGTCCATAGAGCATTTCACGCTAGTGAAAGCGGCCTGTGCGGTGCGGCGGCAGAAAGGGCTTTGATTTGTAGAAATTTAAAATCAGC
Source organism: Arenibacter sp. (assembly GCA_041747755.1). Taxonomy (GTDB): domain Bacteria; phylum Bacteroidota; class Bacteroidia; order Flavobacteriales; family Flavobacteriaceae; genus Aurantibrevibacter. Next base: position 6,473 of record JBGTEN010000136.1, read on the forward strand.
CTAGCCTTTTTTGGTCCTTTTATTCATTAGCTGGTCTATTGTTTTTTAAAGGAATTCATGAATGCATGTATGGGAATATTTCCGTTTAATCAACTTAATATCAATGCATTTTTGGGCAATGCAAAAAAGAACAAACACGATAAGAACCCCAAACATGAAACCTACCAAAAAACAATCTATAAAAGCCCAAAGAGAACGTTCTCCCTTATACAGCAATTGATACTTGTAAAGCATCAAATAGAAGAAAAACAATTTATTTTAAAAGAATTATACTAAGCAGTTATCAATTTCTTGGTAATCCTACTGCTGGCAATCTTAGAAGCAATCACCCCTAAAACTAGTATGGTGCCTAAAACAATGAGTACATTTATCAGCTGATATTCCACCGGATAGGCCAAAGAAGGCGTTATTTTAAGCCATCCAAAAGTAGCTTGCGACAAGATTAATACGGAAGCCAAAACCACTCCGATAAGTCCGCCAGCCCCAGTAACCAGTATGCCCTGCACAAAATAAATACGGCGTAATTCCTTTATGGTGGTTCCTAAATTATAAAGTGTTTTGGAGTTTTGTTGTTTGTCCAAAATCATCATAATAATGGCACCCACCACATTAAATAGGGCAATAATAAGCACCAGCGTAAAAATAAGATAGGTGGCCAGGTTCTCTGTGTTCAACATGCGGTACAAAGTGCTGTTAAGCTCCCTGCGGTCTTTTAAAATAACAGCACTTCCAAAAAGAGTTTTAATTTTTTCCTGAACTGCAGCGATATTTCCTCCATTAGCAATCTTAAAGTTAATACCGGACACCTGGGTGCTATCTGTTTCCAGTAATGCCTGTACAAGTGCAAGATCTGTAAAGACGTACTTTTTGTCTAAATTCTCCTCAATGGCATAAATACCACTCAAAATTACCGGTAACTCATTATAGGGTTTAGTATTGAGTGCCTGCTGTGAAAATCCGCCTTTACCGGGTTTTGGTGCCAGTACCACCAATGGGCTACGGTAGTTATTTATGGTGAGCCCTAAAAGATTGGCAATACCAATACCTACAATACCCTCTTGCCTATCGGTATACCATTCGCCAACATACAAGGTACTGTCAACAGCGGTAACTTTGGTATAGTCGCTATCTACCCCTTTAATATAAGCAACATGACTCTTTTGACGATGAGTTAAATACACCCGTTCTTCTAATTCTTTGGAGTAATGGACAACTCCTTCAATTTTAAGTAATTGTTGCTCTTGTTCTTGTGATATAGAAAAGAATTTTCCTGTTGCTGGCAGTGCTTTTAAATCCGGGTCGAATGTATTGCTGAATGAAAGACTAAATGTTTTAAGTCCGGCAAAGCCTGAAAGCACTATAAAAAGGGCCGCCGACCCAATAACAATAACCAGGAAGGTGATAAAATTAATAATATTTACAGCGTTTTGGCTGCTCTTGGACCGAACATACCTTTTTGCTATGTAGAATGGGAAATTCAAGCTAGGCTTTTTTTCTTTTTTCCAAAAGATCCGGATTTTTCACCGGATTCTCTTCGCCTTTTAGTGATTTTTCAATCTTATCTATATACTCCAAAGAATCATCAATATAGAATAATAGTTCAGGAACCCGGCGTAATTGGTATCGTGTTCGCTGTGATAATTCATGCCGGATTAGGGCTTGATTGGATTTAATCCCTTCCAAAAGAGTGCCACCATCTTTAGCCGGGAAAACACTGAGATACACTTTGGCAATAGACAAATCGGTAGTGACAGCAACTTTGGATACCGAAATTAGGGTGCCCCGTAAACCCCCGTCAGTAGCAGCACGTTGCAGAATATCTGCAATGTCTTTCTGAATGATTCCGGCAATCTTTTTTTGTCGTTGCGTTTCCATGGGACAAAAATACGTACAATATTGTGTATTTTAGGGTCAGAATCAAAAAACGGGTAACATTTACCGGTTTTATCATTAAAAAAGAACGCATCGCATGGAGAAAATAGAGCATATCGGAATTGCGGTCAAAGATTTGGAGGTTTCCAATGTGCTTTATCAAAAATTATTGGGTGTAGCCCATTATAAAACAGAGGAAGTTGTTTTAGAACAGGTACTTACCTCCTTTTTTAAGGTGGGTGAAAGTAAAATAGAATTGCTACAAGCCACGAATCCTGAAAGTGCTATTTCAAAGTTTATAGCGAAAAGAGGAGAAGGCATTCATCATATTGCCTTTGCAGTTAGTGATATTAAAGTTGAAATGGAACGACTTAAAAAAGAAGGCTTTGTAGTGCTGAGTGAAACTCCAAAAAAAGGAGCCGATAACAAATGGGTGGCTTTTATACACCCTAAAAGTGCGAATGGGGTGTTGATTGAACTCTGTCAAGAAATTGACTAAAGTGTATCCATAGCTTATAATGCTTTAGCAATAGACATGTAAACGAATCTTAAACTCCATTTGCTTATATTTAGAAAATTAAACTCAAAAGATGAAAAAAATCCTGGTAGTTACCTTTTTAAGTATCACTTTAGTAGCCTTTAGTGTATCCGAAACCATTTCTGGTCAAAATAAGTCAACCCCTTCTTCTCTTCTAACTTCAACAGCGATTGATACTTCGGGAGCAAAGCAGTTTTGGGAGGCCTTAAAGTTGCATTGTGGGAAAGCCTTTGAAGGCGAAATAGTCAGCGGTCCTGCCGGAGACGACTTTATGGATAAGCGGTTGGTTATGTATGTCCTTTCCTGTAATGAAGATGAAATCCTTATTCCCTTTAATGTGGGTGATAACCGGAGCAGAACTTGGCTGTTAAAATACAAAAACGGGCGGCTTGAACTAAAACACGATCATCGTCATGAGGATGGTACCTCAGATAAAGTAACCATGTATGGAGGCACGACCAGTAATAGCGGACTACCCGGTTTAGCAGTTTTTCCCGCAGATGAAGAAACCACAACTATTATTCCGGCTGCAGCCAGCAATGTTTGGTGGATCACGGTAGATGACACCAAATACACCTACAATCTAAGACGAATAGGGTCGGATCGCTTTTTTTCGGTTTCTTTTGACCTGACCAAGGAGATAGAAAAGCCGGAACCGTCCTGGGGATGGGAGGATTATGTGGCTCCAAAGTAAAGAATCAAATAGTATCTTAGACCTGAAATAAAATTATTTTAACTAAAAGAATTCCGTCAAATTTAAATTGCTTTGATAATTTTTAGGTTTTTATAAAGGTTTAAAAGCAGCATATAGAATAGTATCCAAAAGTGGGGAAAAGGCCACCAAATAGTATTTCATGAGCCCATCAGGACAGATTTTGCGGAACCTATTTTTAATGTGGGCAGTACCTTGGTGTTGTGTTCTCGCAACCTATTCAGTATCTGGTCAAACACAAACTACTTTTCGACAATTATCTGTTGAAGAGGGACTTTCCCAAAATAGCGTCATTTCCATTGCTCAAGACAGTATCGGCTATTTGTGGTTTGCCACGCAAGATGGACTCAATAAATACGATGGCAGGTCTTTTAGCGTATACAACTTTCAATTTGTAGATATTACCAATTATGAATACAGTCACCTTGGGAAAGTATATGTAGATCAAGTGGGTAAGGTTTGGATTATACCCATTTCTAAAGTACCCTATTTCTATAATGAGGAAACAAATCGTTTTTTAGCACTCCCGTCCATAGACGATGTTAGTGCCATGTATCAGGATAAACAAAAGAACTATTGGTTTGGCACTTACAAATCTGGTCTTTATGTGATGCGAAAAGGCGGGACAACAGTTGAAAAAGTTATCCCTCCCACCCGGATAAAAACCATTTATACTATTACCGAAGATTTGGAAGGCCATGTGTGGATTAGTGCAGATGAAGCCATATTTAAATACAACACCAATACGCAGCAGTTTGTACCCTACACCCCAAAGACGGAGGAGCGTATTAATTTCAGTACCATAGCGGTAGATGCAAATAACCAGATTTGGGTAGGAACTTTTGGCAATGGACTTTGGAAAAAACAGAGTAACGGGGATTTTTTTGAACAGGTATCTATAGTGGGGACTGATGGTAAACCCTTGCCAGAGGATCTTTATGTTTTGTCTTTATGGAAGGATAGTAATCAAAATTTATGGATTGGCTCCTATGGTTCGGGTTTATATAAATTTGATTTGGAAGCGGGGACATTGCAGAATTTTTCTGTAGAAAAGCACAATCCACGCAACATACATTACAATGATATTCTTAGTATATACGAGGATTACACAGGCACTCTTTGGTTTGGGACCGATGGAGCAGGAGCGAGCTATCATGATAAATTTTTGGATAAGTTCAATTACTTCACCAATTATCTCACACCCGAAAATATAAATATTGATGTTGTCCGGTCCATAACAACGGATCAAGACGAGAATATTTGGATTGGCACCAGCGGTAAAGGACTTACGGCGTATAATCGTAAAACTAAACTGTGGAAGACCTATTTTTCACAAGAAGGTGATTTTGGTCTCAGCGATGAACGAATCATGAGCCTATTTGAAGATGATTTGGGTGACCTTTGGATAGGGACTCAGGATGGCGGCCTTAATATATTATCTAAAGACGGAAAGATTACAAAATACCTTAAACATCCAAAAACACCTTTTCCCGGATTAACCATTTGGAAGATACACCGGGATATTAAAAATCGGTTTTGGCTGGGAACCCGGAAAATGGGTTTCTTCCTATTTGATAAAAACAAGGGTGTATTGTCCTCTTTTTCAGCGGCTCAGGGGAATTTTCCAAGTGATAACATACGAGTTATAATCGACGCTGATGAGGATACACTTTGGATAGGTACCGACGATCAAGGAGTTTTTAGTTTTAATTCGATTACACACGAGTTTAAGGAACTCGAATTACCGGAAGAAGAACGCATACGCCTGAAGCAATTTCAGGTCAAAGCTTTGCACTATGACCAAAACCAAATAGTTTGGATAGGTACCGGGGGCGATGGTTTAAAAGCATACGACACCAATACCAAAAGACTTTACAAATACACAGTGGAAAATGGACTTGCCAATAATGTTATTTATGCGGTGATGCAGGACAATGCAAACAATCTGTGGTTAAGTTCCAACAAGGGGATAATAAAATTTAAAGCGAACAAAGATCTTTCTCACAGCCCGGTAGTAAATAATTATACGAACTACGACGGTTTGTCAAATGAATTTAATACAGGAGCCTATTTTAAAGCGGCAAATGGGGATTTGTATTTTGGAGCTCTGGACGGCATTTATTGGTTCGATCCATCTCAAATGCAGGAAAGTAATATCATTCCCAAAACGGTGATTACCGGATTTGAAATTTTTAATCAACAATATCCATTAAAAGAAGGGTTACGATTACATGCCAACCAAAACACACTTACTTTTAATTTTAGCAGTATGCAATTTTCCTTACCCGGCAAGAATAAATACCAATATATGCTGGAGGGCGATGAAACTGAATGGAATCAGGCAGACAATGTTAATTTTGCTAGGTATACCAATTTGACCCATGGAAATTACATTTTTAAGGTAAAGTCCAGCAATTATGATGGAAAATGGAACGAAATACCGGCCGAATTTGGCTTTACTATCAATAAGCCTTGGTATCTAAGTCCAACTGCAATATTTGGCTATCTGGTGTTTGCTATTTTACTTGCTTTATTAACGTACTACTATTTTAAGTCCAGATGGCAAATGCAAATGGAGCTTACAATGGAATACGATAGATCGGATCGTTTAAAGCAATTGAATGATTATAAAACCAAACTCTATACGAATCTGTCACATGAATTTAGAACACCTCTGACCCTCATCGCTGCACCGGTAAAAAATTTGCTTAAAAGCAAAAATATACCTGTAGACGCAAAGAAAGATTTGGTTTTAGTGGAACGAAGTTCCGATAGGCTTATGGGGTTGGTAGATCAATTATTGGAACTTTCCAAGTTAGAATCGGGTTTTATTCAATTAAGAATAGCCCATGGTAATCTGGAACTTTTTCTAAATGCACTTTTGGCTTCCTTTATACCCTTAGCCATAGAAAAAAAGATAAGGCTTACCAGCCGTATTCATAGCATTGATTTTGCATGGTTTGATAGTGACATATTGGAAAAAATATTGAACAATCTGCTTATAAATGCCATTAAATACACGCCAAATAAAGGAGCCATCGATTTTATTGCACAAAGGGATGGTAACATGTTGAAAATTATAGTGGAAAATGACGTGAGCGAAATGAAGGAGGAGGAATTACAAAAAATATTCGAACGTTTCTATCAGTCAGATAAGGATACCGAAGGCTTTGGAATAGGTCTTTCTCTGGTGAAAGAGTTAGTAGCACTGAATCATGGAGAAATAGAGACCTCTTACACAAATGTGAAGCGTATTCGCTTTTTGTTAAAGATTCCTGTAGAGAAATCCAGTTTTTCAGATTCGGAAATCGATCTTTTGCAGGCAGAAGTAATTAATCCCGAGGTATTGTCAGATTTTGACTCGCAAATAGATGCTTCCAATCCAACCCAAAAAATTATTTTGTTGGTAGAAGACCATACAGATCTTAGAGAGTTTACCAAGTCACTTTTTGAGAATGATTATAAGGTTATTGAGGCAGAAAATGGTATTGTGGGTATTAGAAAAGCCTTTCAATTTATTCCTGATATCATTATTTCCGACATTATGATGCCGGAAAAAGATGGTATCACTTTGTGTGTAACACTAAAGGAAGACGAGCGCACATCTCATATCCCAATTATCTTGCTTACAGCTAAAATGGGAGAAGAAAACGAACTTATTGGCCTAAAGACAGGCGCGGATGATTATATTCTAAAACCTTATAACCCTGAAAAATTAAAGATTAGGGTTCAAAAATTAATTGAGTCAAGAATTAAATTAAGAAAACGCTATCAACAGAATGTTATTCTAAAGCCCAATGAGATTGCCTTTACCTCCGCAGACGAAAACTTTTTTAAACGATTACAACTTGTACTAAATGAAAATCTGGTCAATCCGGAGTTCAATGCAGCTTCTTTTAGTAAGGCCATCGGGATGAGCAGAATGCAGCTTCATCGTAAACTAAACGCACTAACGGGCCTTAGCACAACAGCTTTTATTACCTCCCAAAGACTAAAATCGGCCTTACCACTCTTAGAGAAAAACAACATTACCGTAGCAGAAGTTGCCTATGCTACCGGTTTTAGTTCCCCTTCTTACTTCATAAAATGTTTTAAGGAAGCTTATGGTAAAACACCAAGCAAATATATAGAAGGCAATAGTATGTAACCGTTTTCCATCTGTTGTTACATTACGCTTATCTATTGTTACATCTGTTATACTTCTTCACTTCTATTATTAGAATCTTTGCCCTGTTACCGTTAAAAACTTTCAATACCGAAACTTCCCCTAGGTATTTGCAACGCTAACAAGTCTATTTAAGAACACTAAAAAAAAATTATGAAAACAAAAATGGTAATAGCTGGCTTGATGCTTTCTATGGTATGTGCTCCCACCGTAAACGCTCAATTCCTTAGCAAACTTAAAAAGAAAGTAGAGCAGCAAGTAGAACAAACCGTAATTAACAAAACAGCCAATAAAGCTGCTGAACAAGCAAGTAAGGGGCTCGACAAAGTTTTTGATCCCCAACTTGGTGGCGGAAAAAGAGGAAAGAAGATCACACCTCAAAATGTACCTGCAAATTTTGATTTTACTTATAAATACCAGCTTACACTTAGTACGGATAAAGGGAATATGAAAATGAATTATTTGCTAAAACCGGGAGCCAGTTATTTGGGGATGAGAATGGATATAGGTTCTGAAATGTTTATGGTCATGGATGGAGGAGAAAATATTAACTATATGTTTATTAATTCCGGCGGCAATAAAATTTGCACGGCTACAGCTATAGATGTCTCGGAAGAGTTCGATGATGATATGAATAACCTAGAAAATTACACGATTACTCAATTGCCCAACAAAACCTATATGGGCTTCGATTGTCAAGGCATGCAAATGGAAAATGAGGAGTATACTTTTATTATGTACTATACCAATGAGGCCGAGATTAGTTTTAATGATGTATTTAAAGGAGATCCGGATAGAATTCCATCCGCATTGAAATCTCACTTTAATGAAAATCAAAATGCCTTAATGATGTATATGGACATGAAGGACAAAAAGAACAAAGGGAAGAAAAACACATCAGGCACTATGGAGTGTACCTTATTAGAGCCTTCTAATTTTGATTTTAATACCTCCGGATACCAAATTATGTAGTCTTTGAATTCAAATAAGTAATCAAATAAAACTTTATGAAATCATTACTTAAGTCTTTGGTTTTAGTACTCCTTTACATTATTCTGGCCCTTAGTGCAAGGACCAAAGTTTCGGAAACGGTGGCGACTAAGGTTCCAAGCCAAGAAAGGATTGAACTCCGTGAGGAGTTGCATCTAAAAGAGCTTAAAGGATCACCAAATTAACAATACTAATAGCTTAAAATAAATTATAAAAACAAAACCAATGAAGACAATGCTCCTAAACAACCAACCAACATTTAAATTTAGTAATATGACTCATTTGAAAAAAATGGTATTCCTTGCTATTTGTTTACTAAGCACTACAGGGAGCTATTCCCAATTGAATATCACTATTGAAAAAAATGGGAATCAAATCTTGCCAAAGGCACAGATTCTTACGGCCGATTTTATGACCGGTGACCTCACCCAGTGGGGTACTATTGATGCCCAAGGGACAGCATCCATTGATTTGGCGTATGATTTTATGGAAACCATCTTAAAGGAGGCGGAAAAACAACAGAAAGATGCTCCAAAAGGATGGACCATGTCTTTTCACACGGTTGGCTCAAAATACACGTGTAACTTCTATACAGGTGAAAATACTGTTACATTGGAAAATGAGGATGCTAAAATATTTGGACTACCCCCATTTTTTGCGGGAGATATAGCTACTGAAACCCGACATGGCAGTATGTATGCCGCCTCTAATATGGAGTTAGCGAAATGGTTACATTCTTACCAAATGGATAATGCTGCAAAGGGATTTTATGTAGAATGGATCTATGTTGAAAAAGAATCTACGGTAAAGGGAACTTGTGGTGTACTAACAATGACAGGCCATGAAAGTGAAGAAGTTGAAGTAAGCACTACCTATGACCTTAATTTTGAAGCGGGTTGGAATATGGTGGTTTTTACGATTGAAGAAGTTTTTAACAGTGCTTCAGAAAGAGTCTTTGCCACAAAAACAACCATTTCTACTGCCAAGTTTTTTTCAGATGAACTACAATGGTATGTGCTAGAGGACTAATCAGTATTAAAAATTTACAGATGAAAAATCAACTACTTACTATAATAATTCTTTTAGGAATATTTGGATGTAAAGAGAAGGAAACCAAAACAACCAATACTAAATTGGATAAGGTTATCCAAACCAATGCCAATGTCTTGGAGAATGTAAAACAAGGTGTAGCAAAAGGGAATGATGGGCAGGCTATTGCCAATTGGTTTCCTGAGAAATTACTATTCTATACCCTAGATAAAGACAGTAAGGATTTAGGCGAAGGAGCACAATCACGGGCCAGTGTAAACTACCAACACCCCAAAGATAGCAATAGCGATGTAATGCTTGAAGTGTGGGATGGTAACGGCCCTGCGGCATTGGCAGTAAAGAATATGATAGCTATGGCCGTCGAAGGCACGGTTGAAGAGAAGAATTCACAATTACGAAGAAAGGTGTATTTAAGAAAGGGACGAAAATCTGCGGAACGGGAAATTTACGAAAGCGGACA
>JBGTEN010000137.1:0-33177 GCA_041747755.1 Arenibacter sp.
TGTAGAATTTCACAATGCTTTTCTATTTGCTCAATTTGGGAAGCAGTAAGACAATTATAAGCAGCGGAACTCATGACTAAATAACGCTTATTTTCGCCACCGCGTACCTGCAACATATTACCGGCAAAATGGTGCATTTGTTGTTCTGTAATTCTTATAATTTCTTTGCCATCTTGTTTTAGATGATCCACTACGTTTTTTCGTTCTTTTTTATCATCAATGGTATCCAAACAAATAACAGAAAAAGTTTCTGCAAGGCACATCATTACGTTTGTATGGTATATAGGCAAACGTTTTCCTTCTACAGTTTGATATGCGTTAAAAACAATTGGGGTATACTCAAAATCTTCGCAAAACTCTATAAACAAATCCTCATCAGCCCTGCCAGACAATGCGCAATACGCCTTTTTATTTACTCTATCCAATAAAATACTTCCGGTTCCCTCTAAAAAGAATCCTTCTTCTTCTGCTGAGGTATAATCTACCACATGCTCAATTAGAAACCCTTCTTTTTCCAAAATTTCCAAAATATCTTCCCTGCGCTCCTTTCTTCGGTTTTCTGCAAACATGGGATAGAGTCCAACTGTACCATCATCGTGAAAAGAAATCCAGTTATTTGGGAAAATTGAATCCGGGGTGTCTGGTTCTTTCGTATCTTCTACTACGACCACATGCACTCCTTTCTCTCTTAAAACAGCCACAAAAGCATCAAACTCCTTTTGCGCCAGTAAATTAATTGATTCATTCTTAAGATTAATATCTTCCTGAAAATAGTTATTTACCGCTGTCTGCTCATTCTTCCGAAAGTTTACAGGACGTATCATTAAAATGGTATTTGTGGTTTGCATCGTTTATAGTATTAACATCAGCCATCTAACGGAGGCCATCCTTTGTAAAATTACACTCGAAACTTTTAATGATTTGATTATTACGTGTTAAGCTCTAACCAAAGGTAATGTACTGCAACGCAATAGCCCCTCTTGTTTGGAAATCTCCGCATAGGGAATTTCTTCGACAATAAAACCACTTTTTCTAAGCCAATTATTTAGGCGGGTAAAATTCTTTTCAGAAACAACCACTTCAGGTGAAATAGAGAATACATTGCTATACATATGATACATTTCTTCTTTTGTTATTTCAAAAATGTTCTCAGCACCAAAGTAATCTACAAGCCATTGATATTCTTCTTCTAATAAAAAACCATTTTTATGTAAAATAGCTTTATTCTTGCCTATCGGTTGAAAACAGCAATCCAAGTGGAGGGCGTTTTCTTTCGCAATGGTATTGGATTTTCGTAGCTCAAATGGTTTAACTATTTTATGGGGAAATAACTTCGCCAAATACTTTACGGCGACTCTATTGGTTCTGGCAGTTATATAATCCGGATAATCGTCTCCTGAATAGGTCCCGACAAAGATATAATCTTTCCATGGCATTACATCACCACCCTCTATGTGCGCTTCGCGGGGCAACTGAATACTATTTTCAGGAGCAATGAGGTCTAAAACATGTTTTATGGCCTGAAACTCCCGCTCCCTATCTGGCAAAATATTGGCTTTAATCAATTTATCTTCAATAACAAAGGCAATATCTCTGGAAAAAATCTGGTTACAATCTTTTATAATCTTAGGGCGAAAAACCTGAACTCCATATTTCTGAAAGACCTGGGCAAAAGCATCCATTTCCTTTATCATATCCGTTTCTTTTGGATAGGTGCCTGCTAAGATATGTTCTAAGGACTTAGGATCGTAGGCTTCCTCTGGTTTTGGTACCGGACCACAGCTTACTGCCGTCCCCAAAATTACTGCTTTCAAAGGCGAAGTCTCATCTGTAATATTTAAAGTTAACATAAGTTTATTTTGGGCAAAGATAGCTATAGCAAATTTGTATAAAAAAACTGTCTTCTGCTAGAAAATAGAAAAAGACAGTTTTTTTAAAATGAAAAATTTAGCGCTCGTCTACAGGAATAAAGGACCTAAGGTTGGCACCCGTATAGACCTGTCTCGGCCTTCCGATAGGCTCATTTTTAAGTCTCATCTCTCTCCATTGAGCTATCCAGCCCGGAAGTCTTCCCATTGCAAACATTACTGTAAACATTTCCGTTGGTATTCCCAATGCTCTATAAATAATACCGGAATAAAAATCCACATTAGGATATAATTTCCTGTCTACGAAGTAGCTGTCTTCCAAAGCCTCTTTTGCTAAACCCTTGGCAATTTCCAAAATAGGGTCATCAATACCCAAGTCTGCCAGTACTTCTTCAGCGGCTTTTTTGATGATTTTGGCTCTAGGATCAAAATTTTTGTATACTCTATGACCAAAACCCATCAATCTAAACGGATCATCCTTGTCTTTCGCTTTAGCCATATACTTAGCAGTATCGCCTCCATCCTTTTCAATAGCCTCCAACATTTCTAAAACGGCCTGATTAGCACCACCATGTAAAGGTCCCCATAAAGCTGAAATCCCAGCTGAAAGCGAGGCAAACAATCCAGCATGAGAAGACCCAACCATACGCACTGTGGATGTTGAACAGTTTTGTTCATGATCTGCATGCAGTATTAAGAGTTTGTCTAATGCATCAATTACGATTTTATTTCTTTTATATTCCTGATTGGGCTTTTTAAACATCATCTTATGGATGTTCTCCACATATCCCAAAGAATCATCTCCATAATCTAAGGGTAGTCCTTTTCTTTTTCTTAACGTCCATGCCACTAAAACCGGAAACTTGGCCAAAATGCGAACAATAGCCCAGTACATGTCTTTTTCTGATGACACATTCACTGACGACGGATTGAAAGCTATCAAAGCACTGGTTAATGAAGAAAGAACACCCATAGGATGAGCCGATTTTGGAAACCCATCCAAAATTTTCTTCATTTCTTCGTCCACCTCAGATTCGCCTTTGATATCACTATGGAATTTTTCCAGTTCTACCTTATTGGGTAATTCTCCAAAAATTAAAAGATAGGCAACTTCTAGGAAATTAGCCTTTTCAGCCAATTCCTCAATAGCATAACCACGATACCTTAAAATTCCAAGTTCACCGTCTAAAAATGTTATAGCACTTTCACAGGCACCTGTATTTTTATAGCCAGGGTCCAACGTAATCATGCCGGTGACCGCCCGAAGTGCTTTTATATCTATAGCAAGCTCTTCTTCTGTACCCTGTATAACAGGAAAATCATATTTTTTTCCTTCGTATTCTAATGTGGCTTTATCTGACATTTGTATTATTTTCTAATTATTTTCTATTCTGGTAAATTTATGAAAAACAAGGAAGGTTAACAATTTCTCTGTTTCATTTGTCGTATTATTAACACAGGTATTTCAACTTTTCTGCTTAGAATTAGAAGAAGAATGAATTGCATACAAATATTTATAATATTGGTCTACTGATTTTTCCCACGTAAACCTCATTTTTTTAGCATTTGCTTGAATTTTTTTCCACTTTTCCTGATCCTTTACAAAAATATCTAACACCTCGCCAAAAACGGTTATCATGTTTTTAATCTTTTCATCATAAGTCTTTCCATCAAAACTAAATCCCGTTTTTAAATGCTCTACGGTATCCTTTAAACCCCCTGTATGATGCACAAAGCATGGATTTCCATTGCGCATTGCCAACATTTGACTAATTCCACAGGGTTCAAACAAGCTAGGCATTACGTACAAATTTGATTCCAAATAAATGGAATCAATTACATCTTCAGACTGCCCGTTTATAAAGATAAAATTCTTTTGTGCATAACTCATTTCCCTGAAAAGCTTTTCATAATCCGGATCCCCTGTGCCCAATACCATATAGACACCATTGACTTTTTCAAGACGCTGAAGCATGGAACGCAGTACGTCTGGCGAGCGTTTAAAAAAGTAAAATTTCTGTTCTGTTAATCGGGCAACACTAGAGCAAATAAAGCTTGGAGGTTCTGACAAGAACTTCACAACCTTTTCTCCAGTGTGTGCTAAAAAGTCTGCCTTATATTTCTTGGATTCTTCCTGAAGCCACTGAAATATGGCCTTTATTATATTTGCGTGGATATTGTCTTCTTTGGCAATCCTAATGTTGCTATAATTGCTTCCATTGAGTATCCCAAATAAGCGACCCTCATTATTCGCCTTTTGAAGATCTTTTTCCAGACTTTCACCTCCAATGAATTCCGGCGGAGAACTGGGTAAGAGAACGTCCTCCTTATAAGAGGGAGACACGGTATGTACCGCATCCGCAAAGCGAATACCTACTGCCATAAGATTGATACAATCTTCATATCTGTAATCCATCAAATTCTTATAATCCAACTTTATGTCCGGAAACCAGTTTTGGATGGAAGAATAATTTTCATGAAATGGACGTATTCCCTGAATGGCCAAATTATGAATGCTATAAACAAAGCGTATCTCTTTAAGAATTGTGTAAGAGGGGTGATAGGCACGTAAAAACAAGACTAGACTGGTATGCCAATCATGGAGATGTACTACATCCAAGGTTCCGAAAGCCCCCATTTTTATTGCCTCTGCAACCGATGTACAGAAAATAATGTATTTTATGGCATCTGTAAAAAATGGTTCGGTAGGATCGTTGTGATAAATATGAGCTATTTCCCCTGCTTCAATTTCGGGATGATGGATTACATAATGATTCAAATTAGGATACTCCTTTTTCGGATTAACCTCATAAAGTTCAGCGGTATAACTTATCCCTCTGAGTTTGAAATTAAGAAGAGTCTTTAAAGTGCCGTTTTGATGCAGTCTCGAATAGGAAGGTGTTATTATATGTGCCTTATCTCCCCTCTCTGATATTTGGCGAGGAACATCACGAACCACATCCCCCATTCCGCCAGCCTTACATTTAGGAATTGCATCATTTTCTGCAGCAACAAAAAGAAAATTAATCATATAAGTTAACCTTTTACTTTAATTATTTAGATATTGGCTTAAGTTATAGAAACTTTATCAGCACTCCAAAAAAAAACCTTTCTGTTACTGCAGAAAGGCTCTTTATAATTTACTTTGAAAACTATTTTATCTTAAAAGCATTTTGTTGAGGGTAATATGCCGTATCTCCCAATTCCTCCTCAATCCTAAGCAATTGATTATACTTAGCCATACGATCCGATCTCGATGCAGAACCTGTTTTAATTTGTCCGGTATTTAAAGCTACGGCCAAATCTGCTATGGTATTGTCTTCTGTTTCACCGGAACGATGTGACATCACAGAAGTGTAACCTGCGTTCTTCGCCATATTAACTGCAGCTATAGTCTCTGTTAAAGTACCTATTTGATTAACTTTAATAAGAATGGAATTGGCAATCCCATTTTTAATACCCTTGGATAAGCGTTCAACATTGGTTACAAATAAATCATCACCTACTAATTGAACCTTATCCCCAATCTTTTCTGTGAGCAATTTCCATCCTTCCCAATCATTTTCATCCATGCCATCTTCTATAGAAATAATAGGATATGCAGCACTTAAATCGGCTAGATACTGAGCCTGCTCTGCTGACGTGCGCACTGCGCCCTTATCTCCTTCAAACTTGGTATAATCATATTTTCCATTTACATAAAATTCAGCAGCAGCACAATCCAGAGCAATCATTACATCATCTCCTAACTTATACCCTGCCTTTGACACTGCATTTCCTATAGTATCTAACGCATCTTCCGTGCCATCTAACGTTGGTGCGAAACCACCTTCATCTCCAACAGCAGTACTCAATCCTCTATCATGTAACACCTTTTTCAGGTTATGAAATATCTCTGTTCCCATTTGCATGGCGTGAGAAAAGCTCTTTGCCTTAACAGGCATAACCATAAATTCCTGAAAAGCGATAGGGGCATCTGAATGTGAACCACCATTAATTATATTCATCATAGGAACCGGTAGCGTATTTGCACTTACACCGCCTACATAACGGTATAAGGGTATTCCCAATTCGTTGGCAGCGGCCTTGGCTACAGCCAAAGAAACCCCAAGTATAGCATTTGCTCCCAATTTTGATTTATTTGGTGTGCCGTCTAAATCAATCATAGTTTGATCAATAAGATTTTGTTCAAAAACAGATAACCCTATTATTTCCTCTGCAATATCTATATTCACATGCTTTACCGCCTGAGTAACCCCCTTGCCCATAAATGCTTTACCGCCATCTCGAAGTTCCACAGCCTCGTGCTCTCCAGTTGACGCTCCTGAAGGTACTGCCGCCCTTCCAATAACACCATTTTCTGTTACTACATCAACTTCCACAGTAGGATTGCCTCTTGAATCTAAAATTTGTCTTGCATGAATGCTTAGGATAATACTCATATGATTTTCTTTTAATTATATAATTTTTACGTTGTTACAAAGATATAAAAGCACAGCTGTATTGCTTGTGTTTAAGGCCTGTAATTGATTAAAAAATAACACATTGTTAAACTAATATGTTTTAGATAGAAACGGATTCAATCATTTCAAAAAATTGATCAAAAAGATATTCCGCATCGTGTGGCCCCGGGCCGGCTTCCGGATGATATTGAACTGAAAACACCTTTTTATTTTTCATTCGTATTCCTGCCACGGTATTATCATTTAAATGAATATGAGTAATTTCCAATTCCTTATGTGCTTCGGTTTCCGAACGATTTATTGCAAATCCGTGGTTTTGGGAAGTTATTTCTCCTTTACCTGTGAGCAGGTTCATTACAGGGTGGTTTATTCCTCTATGTCCATTATGCATTTTATAGGTAGATACTCCATTTGCTAGTGCTATCACTTGATGTCCAAGACAAATTCCAAATAACGGACTATTACTAGCAATGATATCTTTTGCTGTTTCAATAGCTTCTACCAAAGGTTCAGGATCTCCTGGTCCGTTGGATATTAAAAAGCCGTCCGGATTCCACTTTTTCATCTCATCCAAAGTAGCATTATAAGGAAAAACCTTAATATAAGCATCTCTTTTGGCTAAGTTCTTAAGTATATTCTTCTTAATCCCAATATCCAATGCTGCGATTTTATATTTGGCCTTCTCATCTCCAAAGAAATAGGCTTCCTTGGTAGATACTTTGGAGGATAGTTCCAATCCTACCATACTGGGAACTTTTTTTAGTCTTTCTTTTAGATTTTCAATTGCATCAACTTCCGTGGAGATAACAGCATTCATAGCTCCATTATCTCTAATATAAGCTACTAGGGCTCTTGTATCTACATCTGAAATAGCAAAAAGATTGTTGTTGTCTAAAAAGTCCTTCAAACTCAAGTCGGCGTTGGGTCTTGAATATTCATAACTGAAATTCTTGCATATCAATCCGGCAATTTTGATGCTATCCGATTCAACTTCTTCAACATGGGTTCCGTAATTGCCAATATGCGCATTAGTAGTAACCATTAATTGACCAAAATAAGAGGGGTCTGTGAATATTTCCTGATAACCCGTCATTCCGGTATTAAAGCAAACTTCACCAAAGGCAGTACCTTCTTTGTCACCAACTGCTTTTCCGTAAAAAATGGTTCCATCGGCCAGTAGGATCAATGCTTTTCTTCTAGTTTGATATTTCATATGTTTATTTTCACTGTTTTTTAAGGGTCATGTGTAACCTTTGATGATTAAAATAATCTTTATGATAGTATATTAAAGATTATTTTAATCATGTTGGTTTCATTTAGGTTCTAAAAATTAATGTTTAACAAAATAACATAAAAAAAGGATAAGCTTTGAGGCTTATCCTTTTACAAATATTCTTAAAATTAAAATTCAATCTATGCTTCTGCTTCATCAGATTTTGCTTCAGGAGTATTAGCTTCTGCAGTTTTAATTTCTTCCTTTGGTGTTTTAGCCTCAGTATCAGCTGCTGGCTGAACATCATCCGTTTTCTTCGCTCTACTTCTTCTGGTTGTCTTTTGCTTTTGAGGTTTACTAGCATTGTAGGTTTCATTAAAATCTACCAGTTCTATCAATGCCATATCTGCATTATCCCCAAGACGATTACCCAATTTAATAATTCTGGTATACCCTCCTGCTCTTTGACCTACTTTTTCAGAGACCTGACTAAATAATTCGGTCACTGCGTACTTATCTCTTAGGTTTCTGAAAACAATACGTCTGTTATGCGTTCCTTTGTCAGCAGAAACATTGTTCTCTGCTTTAGATTTAGTAATCAAAGGTTCTATAAACTGTTTTAAGGCTTTTGCCTTTGCAACAGTTGTATTAATTCTCTTGTGCTCTATTAAGGAACAGGCCATGTTCGCCAACATTGCTTTTCTGTGGGCGGCGGTTCTTCCTAAATGATTAACTTTCTTACCGTGTCTCATTGTTATTTGCTATGTATTTCTTTAACTAAAATAGGCTTTGCCCGTTTTGATAAGAAATATGTATTAATCTTTATCCAATTTATATTTTGACAAATCCATTCCAAAACTTAGTCCTTTGTTGATGACTAATTCCTCTAACTCTGTCAAGGATTTTTTTCCGAAGTTTCTAAACTTCATTAAATCGTTCTTGTTAAAAGAAACTAAATCTCCTAAGGTATCAACTTCAGCTGCCTTAAGACAGTTCAATGCACGCACAGACAAATCCATATCTACCAATTTGGTTTTCAACAATTGTCTCATATGCAAAGACTCTTCATCATAGGTCTCTGTCTGAGCAATCTCATCTGCCTCTAGAGTAATGCGCTCATCTGAAAACAACATGAAATGGTGAATAAGAACTTTTGCTGCCTCTGTTAAAGCCTCCTTTGGATGTATAGAACCATCAGTAACAATTTCAAAAACCAGCTTTTCATAATCTGTCTTTTGCTCAACCCTAAAGTTTTCAATACTGTATTTTACTTTCTTTATTGGCGTAAATATAGAATCTATTGCTATTGTACCAATTGGAGAATTGGACTTTTTGTTCTCCTCAGCCGGTACATAACCCCTTCCCTTATCTATAACTACTTCTAGATTGATGCTTACTTTTGGATCCATGTTGCAGATTACCAAATCTGGATTTAACACCTGATAACCGGATATGAATTTTTGAAAGTCACCAGCCATCAATTGTGTTTTACCACTTACAGAGATAGAAACAGTTTCGCTTTCGACATCATCAATTTGTCTTTTAAAGCGAACTTGTTTTAAATTTAAAATAATCTCTGTTACGTCTTCTACGACTCCGGAAATTACAGAAAATTCATGCTCTACTTTATCAATTCTTACCGAAGTAATTGCAAAACCTTCAAGCGAAGAAAGGAGTACCCTTCTTAACGCGTTACCAACAGTCAATCCATAACCAGGTTCCAAAGGGCGGAATTCAAACTTCCCTTCAAAATCTGAAGAATCAATCATTATAACTTTATCGGGTTTTTGAAAATTTAATAATGCCATAATTGAATCTGTGTTGATTTATTTAGAGTATAACTCGACGATTAATTGTTCCTTGATGTTTTCAGGAATCTGAATTCTTTCAGGAACGTTTACAAAAGTTCCTTCTTTTTTTTCTGTGTTCCAGGTAATCCACTCATAAACAGTACTGCTACTGGCGAGAGCATCTTGTATTGCCTGTAAAGATTTTGATTTTTCTCTAACCCCTACGACATCACCCGGCTTTAAGGTATATGACGGGATGTTTACTAACTCCCCGTTAACGGTTATGTGTCTGTGAGAAACTAATTGCCTTGCACCACTTCTAGAAGTAGAAATACCCATTCGATACACCACGTTATCTAGCCTTGCTTCACATAACTGAAGTAAAACTTCCCCGGTTACACCTTTACTTCTATTGGCTTTTGCAAAAATGTTTCTGAACTGACGTTCTAAAATACCATAGGTATATTTTGCTTTTTGCTTTTCCAATAACTGAATTGCATATTCAGATTGTTTTCCACGGCGTCTGTTTTGCCCGTGTTGTCCTGGAGGATAATTTCTTTTGTCAAAAGACTTGTCTTCTCCAAAAATCGCTTCGCCAAATTTACGCGCGATTTTAGTTTTTGGTCCTGTATATCTTGCCATCTTATTTAAATTTGGAATCGAGATTATGAATTAAGGCTTTCTCCTTCGATAATCGTAACTACAATTCCTTTAAAATATTTACCCTTTTGGGCTTATTGTTACTATTAATTAAACTCTTCTTCTTTTTGGAGGTCTGCACCCGTTGTGAGGCATTGGAGTAACATCAATAATTTCCGTTACCTCTATACCTGAATTATGTATGGACCTTATTGCAGATTCTCTACCATTTCCTGGACCTTTAACATAAACCTTTACCTTTCTCAATCCTGCCTCGTGAGCTACTTTGGCACAATCCTCGGAAGCAATTTGAGCTGCGTAAGGGGTATTTTTCTTAGATCCCCTGAATCCCATTTTGCCTGCAGAAGACCAAGAGATTACATCACCCTTCTTGTTTGTTAAAGAAATTATAATGTTGTTAAAGGAAGCTGTTACATGAGCCTCTCCAACAGAATCAACAATAACTTTGCGTTTCTTAGTTACTTTAGTATTTGTCTTTGCCATATTCTTTAGTATTTAGTAATTAGTATGATGAGTAGTTAGTATATTTTATAGAACTTATAATGTCTATCTACCGCATACTATTCACTCTGTACTTGATACTAGTTATTATTTAGTCGCTTTTTTCTTGTTAGCCACCGTTTTCCTTTTTCCCTTACGAGTTCTAGAATTATTTTTGGTTCGCTGTCCTCTTAAAGGCAATCCTGATCTATGACGTATACCTCTGTAACAGCCAATATCCATCAAACGCTTAATGTTTAACTGCGTTTCTGAACGTAGTTCTCCTTCAATTTTAAACGCCGAAACAGCATCTCTAATCCGACCTATTTCATCATCGTTCCAGTCCAATACTTTAGTATCCTCACTTACCTGAGCACGTTCTAAAATTTCTTGAGCTCTACTTTTACCTATACCAAAAATATAGGTAAGCGCTATTACGCCTCTTTTTTGTTTTGGTATATCTACACCTGCAATTCTTGCCATAATTACCCTTGTCTTTGTTTAAATCTAGGATTCTTTTTATTAATTACGTACAACCTGCCCTTTCTGCGAACAATTTTGCAGTCGGCACTTCTCTTCTTTATTGATGCTCTAACTTTCATCCTATTTACTTAATATCTATATGTAATTCTTGCTTTGCTTAAATCATACGGGCTCATCTCCAACTTCACCTTATCTCCCGGAAGCAACTTAATATAATGCATCCGCATTTTTCCTGAGATATGAGCTGTAACTACATGCCCGTTTTCTAATTCAACACGGAACATGGCATTTGACAATGCCTCAATAATGCTCCCATCTTGCTCTATTGCCGACTGTTTAGCCATTATGCTACCTTTCTATTTTTTCCAGTCTTCATAAGTCCATCATAATGCCTGTTCAACAAATAAGAGTTAACCTGTTGTACAGTATCAATAGCAACACCAACCATAATTAATAAAGAAGTTCCTCCATAAAATAGGGCCCATCCTGCCTGCACATCCATCAGCTTAACCACTATTGCAGGCAATACCGCCAAAAGCGCCAGAAAAACCGATCCAGGTAAGGTTATTAAAGACATAATTTTATCCAAAAAATCACCTGTTTCTTTCCCCGGTCTGATTCCAGGAATGAATCCACCACTTCTTTTTAAATCATCAGCCATTTTGTTGGTAGGTACTGTTATCGCTGTATAGAAATATGTGAAAATGATAATTAATAGTGCAAACAAAATATTGTAGGCCAAACCAAAAATATCCTGAAACTGAACTTCCATCCACTGTCCAACGGCTGTATTATTAAAGGTTTTTCCTAATAATCCCGGAGCGAACATTATTGCCTGGGCAAAAATTATAGGCATAACACCAGATGCATTTAACTTCAATGGTATGTACTGTCTGGATCCCATAATATTCTTTTCATACCCTCCAGATGCTGTTCTTCTTGCATATTGTACAGGTATTTGCCGTGTAGCCATTACCAAAAGTACACTTAGTAAAATAACAACAAACCAAAGAATTACCTCTATTAACATAAACATTAATCCACCCGTATTATTTGATGTTCTGGAGATGAACTCTTGAACAAAGGATTGCGGTAGTGTTGCAATAATACCTATCATAATCAATAATGATATTCCATTCCCAATTCCTTTATCAGAAATTTTTTCACCCAACCACATTGCAAAAACACAACCGGCTACTAGTATTACTACCGAAGGAACAATAAAATCCAATCCTTTTCCAATTACAAATGCGCTATCAGGCACACCTAAAGCACCTAGGCTGTAAAGGTAGGCCGGTGCTTGTACGATACAGATACCTATGGTTAACCACCTAGTAATTTGGTTTATAGTCTTTCTACCGCTTTCACCTTCTTTCTGTAACTTCTGGAGATAAGGAATTGCTATCCCCATTAACTGCACCACAATGGAAGCAGATATATAGGGCATAATTCCCAGAGCAAAAACGGAAGCATTAGCAAAAGCTCCACCAGTGAAGGCATTTAAAATTCCTAAAATACCGCTATCAGTGTTAGAAGATAATTCAGCTAATTGAGTTGTATCAATACCCGGTAAAACTATTTGAGCTCCAAAACGGTATACCAACAACAACCCAAGCGTAATGACGATTCTCGTCCTAAGCTCTTCAATCTTCCAAATATTTGATAATGTCTCGAAAAAATTCTTCATAATATGCGTTGCTTATAAACTTATTGCCTCACCACCAGCCTTTTCAATGGCTTCCTTGGCGCTGGCTGTAAATTTATGTACAGCAATTTTAAGCGGAGCTTTAAGCTCCCCATCTCCTAAAATTTTTACTAAATCGTTTTTATGGGCCAATCTGTTTTCTACAAGAACATCCAATGTAACAACATCTTTAATGGCTCCACTTTCTACCAACTCTTGAAGTTTTTTCAGGTTAATGCCCTGATAATCCTTTCTATTAATGTTAGTAAAACCAAACTTTGGCACACGTCTTTGCAATGGCATCTGACCACCTTCGAAACCTATTTTCTTGGAGTATCCTGATCTTGACTTGGCTCCTTTGTGTCCTCTTGTAGCGGTCCCACCTTTACCAGATCCTTGTCCTCTTCCGACAACTTTTCCGGCTCTGTGTATAGAACCCTCTTGGGGTTTTAAATTGCTTAAATTCATTACACTTTAAATTATATTAAGCCTCTTCTATAGAAACTAAGTGTTTAACTTTATTTATCATACCAACAATACTTGAGGTATTGTCGTGCTCTACTTCCTGTCCAATTCCTCTCAAACCAAGCGCCTCAAGGGTTCTTTTTTGGTTTTGCGGCTTTTTAATACTGCTTTTTACCTGTTTTACCTTAATCTTTCCCATGATATCTTTGATTTATCCTTTGAAAACTTTTTCCAAAGAAATGTTTCTTTGATTAGCAACAGTTTTAGCATCTCTCAATTGTAGAAGTGCATCGAAAGTAGCTTTTACCACATTGTGTGGGTTAGAAGACCCTTGGGATTTGGAAAGTACATCGTGCACTCCAACAGCCTCTAACACCGCTCTTACGGCACCACCAGCAATAACTCCTGTACCATGAGAGGCCGGTTGAATATATACTCTTGCCCCACCAAACTTACCTTTTTGCTCATGCGGAAGAGTAGCCTTATTTAAAGGAATTCTAATTAAATTTTTCTTAGCATCTTCAATGGCCTTTGCAATTGCGGTTGCCACTTCTTTGGATTTCCCCAAACCATGGCCTACTACTCCGTTCTCATCTCCAACCACAACAATAGCTGAAAAACCAAATGCTCTACCACCTTTAGTTACCTTAGTAACTCTTTGAACGCCAACTAAGCGGTCTTTTAACTCCAGTCCACCTGGTTTTACAGTTTCTACGTTTTTGTATTTTTGGTACATAATGTATTTAGAATTTAAGTCCGGCTTCCCTTGCGCCTTCAGCCAGTGATTTTATTCTTCCGTGATATAGATTACCTCCTCTGTCAAAAGAAACTAATTCTATACCCAATTTTTGCGCCTTCTCAGCTATAGCTTTACCCACTAAATTTGCCAGTTCGGTCTTGGTGCCCTTTTCAGCGCTTAATGCTTTGTCTCTAGATGACACCGCAACTAAAGTTGCACCTTTGTTGTCATCAATTAACTGTGCATAAATTTCCTTATTACTTCTGAAAACTGCTAATCGCGGTCTTTCGGATGTCCCGAAGGAAACCTTCCTAATTCTTCTTCTAATGCGTTGTCGTCTCTCCAACTTCGATAATCCCATAATGCTACTTATTAAGCTGATTTACCTGCTTTTCTTCTTAATTGTTCACCAACAAACTTGATTCCTTTTCCTTTGTAAGGTTCCGGTTTACGGAAAGACCTAATCTTCGCTGCTATATGACCAACCAATTGCTTGTCATGCGATCTTAGCTTTATGATTGGGTTTTTACCTTTTTCCGCAACTGTCTCAACTTTTACTTCCGGAGCCAAGTCAAATATAATATTGTGTGAAAATCCTAGGGCAAGGTCTAATTTTTGACCCTCACTAGTGGCGCGATAACCAACACCTACAAGTTCAAGTTCCTTTACCCAACCTACAGAAACACCTTGAATCATATTGTAAATCAAAGATCTGTAAAGACCGTGTTTTGCCTTTTCCTCTTTGGTATCAGATGGTCTTGTAACAAAAACCTGCCCATCTTCTACCTTTACAGAAGATCCTGAATATTCCTGAGTAAGTTCACCCAATTTACCTTTTACAGTAATAATGTTTTCCTTTACATCTATACTTACCCCGTCTGGTATCGCTATCGGATTATTACCTGTCCTAGACATACTTTCTAACTCTTTTTAAACTATTAATAAACGTAACACAAAACTTCACCACCAACATTTTCGCTTTTGGCTTGTTTACCTGTCATTACCCCATGAGAGGTAGAAACTATTGCAACTCCCAATCCATTTAACACTCGAGGCAATTCGTTGGAATTCACATATTTTCTTAAACCGGGTGTACTCACCCTTCTAATTTTTTTGATGACAGGCTCTTTTGTAGCCTTATCATATTTCAGGGCTATTTTAATAGTACCCTGCACTGCATCTTCCTCAAATTTATAACTCAAAATATAGCCTTGATCAAACAATATTTTGGTTATTTCTTTTTTTAGATTGGAAGCTGGAATTTCAACTACCCGATGACCCGCTCTGCTTGCGTTTCTGATTCTTGTTAAATAATCTGCTATAGGATCTGTAAACATTTCTTTTACCTTTTAAAGTGTATTACCAACTTGCTTTTGTAACTCCCGGAATTAATCCATTATTTGCCATTTCCCTGAACAATACCCTAGAAATACCAAAAGTTCTCATGTACCCCCTTGGTCTACCGGTAAGTTTACATCTATTATGCATACGAATTGGAGAAGCATTTTTAGGCAATTTTTGCAAACCTTCGTAATCTCCGGCTTCTTTTAATGCTTTTCGCTTTTCTGCATATTTAGCTACAGTCTTTGCCCTTTTTACTTCACGGGCTTTCATTGATTCTTTAGCCATACTATTTCTTATTAAAAGGTAATCCCAATTCGGTTAATAATGATTTTGCTTCCTTATCTGTACTAGCAGAAGTAACAAACGTTATATCCATTCCGTTTATCCTATTGATTTTATCAATATTAATTTCCGGAAAAATTATCTGTTCTGTAACTCCCAAGTTATAGTTTCCTCTACCGTCAAAACCGGTAGATCGTATCCCTTGAAAATCCCGTACCCGAGGTAAAGCAGTGGTAACCAACCTATCCAAAAACTCATACATGCGCTCTCCGCGTAAGGTCACTTTTGCCCCTATTGGCATTGCCTTACGCAACTTAAAAGTGGCAACGTCTTTCTTAGATAAAGTAGCCACAGCTTTCTGACCTGTAATTCTGGTCATCTCGTCCACAGCATGGTCAATCAGCTTTTTATCTGCTACGGCAGCACCAACCCCTCGGCTCACTACTATTTTCTCTAGCTTGGGAACCTGCATAATATTCTTATACCCAAATTCCTCTTTTAGGGCTAATACCACGCGCTCTTTATATTCTTTTTTTAATCTTGGAATGTAAGCCATAACTAAATTACTTCATTAGATTTTTTTGAAACCCGCACTTTCTTTCCATCCCTAACCTCAAAACCAACTCTTGTTGCATTTCCGGTTTTAGCATCAATTAATGAAAGATTGGAAATGTGAACAGGAGCTTCTTTTTTAGTGATTCCACCTTGAGGATTCTTTGCACTTGGTTTCTCATGCTTTGAAACCAAATTTGCTCCCTCAATAATCGCCTTATTCTTCTCCTTGTCAACCCGCAAGACTTTACCCTCCACACCTTTATGGTCTCCGGTAATGATTCTTACAGTATCACCCACTTTTATTTTTAATTTTGTCATCTTCACTATATATTAAAGAACCTCCGGGGCCAATGATACAATTTTCATGAATTGCTTATCTCGCAATTCCCGAGCAACAGGTCCAAAAACCCTTGTTCCTCGCATTTCTCCGGCCGGATTTAAAAGCACACAAGCATTATCATCAAAACGGATATAAGAGCCGTCCGGTCTTCTTACTTCCTTTGTGGTTCTTACAACTACCGCTGTAGATACCGCACCTTTTTTAATTGCTCCATTTGGAGTAGCCTCTTTAACTGCCACTACAATTTTGTCTCCAACAGAGGCGTATCTTCTCTTGGTGCCACCAAGTACTCGGATAGTCAAAACTTCTTTTGCCCCGGTATTGTCTGCTACTTTTAATCTAGATTCTTGCTGTAACATAATTATTTAGCTCTTTCAAGTATTTCCACTAATCTCCAACACTTGGTTTTACTTAATGGACGAGTCTCCATTATTTTAACAGTATCTCCAATGTTACAATCGTTCTTTTCATCGTGCGCAACATATTTTTTTGTTTTCAACACGAACTTACCGTACATAGGGTGCTTTACTCGCTTTACCTCTGAAACAACAATGGATTTCTCCATTTTGCTACTGGTAACAACCCCTATCCTCTCTTTTCTTAAATTTCTTTTTTCCATAAAGCAGAACCAATTATTGGTTTTCCCTTTTTGTTAATTCAGTTGCTAATCTTGCTACCGTTCTTCTTACTTTTCTAATCTGAAGAGGATTCTCTAATGGGGTTACAAAGTGGGCCATTTTTAAATCCGCATTTTGTTTTTTCAATTCGGTCAACTTTTCCTTTAACCCTTCTATTGATAATTCTCTAATTTCTGATTGTTTCATGACTTCTTCGATTAAAAATTAAGCTGAATAATCTCTGGCAACAATAAACTTTGTTTTTACAGGTAACTTCTGTGCTGCAAGTCGTAAAGCTTCTTTTGCAATATCCATAGATACACCCGCAACTTCGAACATTATTCTTCCTGGAAGAACCACTGCTACAAAATACTCTGGTGCTCCTTTACCCTTACCCATACGTACCTCAAGAGGTTTCTTGGTGATGGGTTTATCCGGGAATATTTTGATCCACAATTGACCTTCTCTTTTCATAAATCGAGTTGCGGCTATACGCGCAGCTTCTATTTGGCGAGAAGTTATAAAACTAGTCTCCATAGATTTTATACCAAACATTCCATTTGAAAGCTGATGTCCTCTTCCGGAAATCCCTTTCATCCGGCCCTTCTGCATTTTACGGAACTTGGTCCTTTTTGGCTGTAACATTTTCTACTTCTTTAAAAAATTACTTTCTTCGACGTGGTTTCTTTGCTCCTCCTTCTTGCTTGGATGGCTTTCCGGGACCTGTTCCTGTTCCGGTAGCTCCTTGAGTTTTTGTCATTCCTACTAGGGGTGAAAGTTCTCTTTTACCATAAACTTCACCTTTCATGATCCAAACCTTAATACCAAGCTTTCCGTAAGTAGTTTGAGCCTCATCTAAGGCATAATCAATATCTGCTCTAAAAGTAGATAACGGAATTCTACCTTCTTTAAACGATTCTGAACGAGCCATTTCCGCACCATTCAAACGTCCGGATATCATTACTTTTATTCCTTCGGCATTCATGCGTATTGCAGCGGCAATAGCCATTTTAATAGCACGTCTATACGATATTCTGCTTTCAATTTGACGAGCAATACTTGCTGCAACCAAATTTGCATCAATCTCAGGCCTTTTAATTTCATAGATGTTAATCTGAACTTCTTTGTCTGTAATTTTTTTAAGCTCCTCTTTTAACTTGTCTACTTCCTGACCGCCTTTTCCGATAATAATCCCCGGTCTGGCAGTAGTAATAGTAACGGTTACTAACTTAAGAGTACGCTCAATAATTACTCTAGACACACTGGCTTTTGCCAAACGCGCATGAACATACTTTCTGATTTTATCGTCTTCAGCAAGCTTATCACCATAATCTTTTCCACCATACCAATTGGATTCCCATCCTCTAATGATACCTAGGCGATTGCCGATTGGATTTGTTTTTTGTCCCATACTCTATCCTCTAGCTTTGTGTGTTATTGTTTGCTTCCAAAACCAATGTTACGTGGTTGGAACGTTTTCTAATTCTGTGTGCTCTTCCTTGTGGCGCAGGTCTTAATCTCTTTAACATGGCTCCACCATCAACACGTATCTCTTTTACAAAAAGATCTGCTTCTTCAATATTCGCCTCTTCATTCTTTGATTGCCAATTTGCAATTGCAGATAACAATAGCTTCTCCAATTTTCTTGAAGCTTCTTTCTGATTAAACTTCAGAATAGCAAGAGCTTTTTCAACGCGAACGCCTCTTACTAAATCAGCCACTAAACGCATCTTTCGAGGCGATGTTGGACAATTATTAAGCTTTGCAAATGCTGTCTGTTGCTTTTCTGCCTTTATTCTTTCGGCCATTTGTCTTTTTCGAACTCCCATAGCGTACTACTTTTTTCCTTTATTTTTAGCGCCTGCATGACCTCTGAAAGATCGTGTAGGTGAGAATTCT
The DNA here is from genome assembly GCA_041747755.1 of Arenibacter sp. GTDB lineage: Bacteria > Bacteroidota > Bacteroidia > Flavobacteriales > Flavobacteriaceae > Aurantibrevibacter. The sequence continues at coordinate 18,883 of JBGTEN010000137.1, forward strand.
CCTAATTTGTGACCTACCATATTCTCAGTTACATAAACAGGAACAAATTGTTTACCATTATGAACAGCTATGGTCTGACCTACAAAATCCGGAGTTATTGTAGAAGCTCTTGACCAGGTTTTAATTACCGTTTTCTTTCCTGCTTCAACGTTATTCTGAATTTTTTTATCCAAGCTAAGTTGAACAAAAGGTCCTTTCTTTAGTGAACGTGCCATTTCTTTCTACTTTTATTTCTTTCTACGTTCTATAATATACTTATTCGTATCCTTAGTCTTTGACCGGGTTCTGTAACCTTTAGCAGGAATACCCTTTCTAGATCTTGGATGCCCACCTGAAGCCCTACCTTCACCACCTCCCATAGGGTGATCAACCGGGTTCATAGCAACAGGTCTTGTTCTTGGCCTTCTACCTAACCATCTACTTCTACCAGCTTTACCTGACACTATTAATTGGTGGTCAGAGTTAGATACCGCACCAATAGTAGCTAAGCACCCGGCAAGAATTAATCTTGTTTCTCCTGATGGAAGTTTAATTGTAACAAATTTGCCGTCCTTAGCCATTAACTGAGCAAAGGTTCCTGCACTTCTTGCCATTACAGCACCTTGACCGGGTCGAAGCTCAATACAAGAAATAATAGTTCCTAAAGGTATCTCACTTAAAGGAAGTGCATTTCCGATTTCCGGAGCCGTATTTGATCCGGATGAAATCTGTTGATCTACTTCAAGTCCGTTTTGAGCAATAACATAGCGCTTCTCTCCGTCTGAATAATTGAGCAAGGCAATAAATGCTGTTCTATTTGGATCATATTGAATAGATTCTACAGTAGCAACAACACCTTGTTTGTCTCTCTTAAAATCTATAACACGATACTTTCTTTTATGTCCACCACCTTTTTGGCGAATGGTCATCTTTCCATGACTGTTTCTTCCTCCGGACTTTTTTAACGGAGCAAGTAAACTTTTCTCCGGCTTATCAGCAGTAATGGCGTCAAACCCATTTACTACTCTAAAACGCTGTCCAGGAGTTACTGGTTTTAATTTTCTAACTGACATTTCTTGTCTTTATAGATTACTGTAAAAATCAATTATATCTCCTTCTGCAATATCAACAATTGCCTTTTTATAGGCATTTGTCTTTCCATGCTGCACCCCTGTTTTGGTATATCTAGACTTTCTAGAAGGTCCATAATTCATGGTTCTAACATTTTTTACAGACACTCCGTAAGTAGCTTCTACAGCTTCCTTGATTTGAATTTTGTTCGCCTTAGGCTCAACAATGAAACCATACCGGTTGTGCAATTCGCTATCAGCAGTCATTTTTTCCGTAATAATTGGCTTTACTAACACACTCATTGTTTCACTATTTAGTTAAGTTCAATTCTAATCCTTCCAAAGAACCCTCTAGAAGCACAATATTATTTGCATTTAATATTTTGTAAGTGCTTAATTCTGAGCTAGTTATAACCTCGGAACGCTCTAAATTGCGTGATGCCAAATATACACTATTATTTGAACCTCCCAACACAAATAAAGATTTTTTATTCTCCAATCCCAAAGACTTTAAAACTTGAATAAAATCTTTAGTTTTTGGTGTTTCAAAATTGAAATCTTCTACCACCAAAATGGAGTTTTCTTTTGATTTTATACTCAAAGCCGATTTTCTTGCTAACCGCTTTAAATTCTTATTTAATTTCTGTGTATAATCCTTAGGTCTTGGTCCAAAAATTCTTCCACCACCTCTAAAAACCGGAGATTTAATACTTCCTGCACGCGCAGTACCGGTTCCTTTTTGCTTTTTAATCTTTCTTGTGCTCCCGGCTATTTCTGCACGTTCTTTGGATTTGTGATTTCCTTGTCTTTGGTGAGCCAAATACTGCTTTACATCTAAATATACCGCATGTTTGTTAGGCTCTATACCGAAAACGCTATCTGAAAGGTCTACCTTTCTTCCCGTTTCTTTTCCTTTAATATCTAAAACTGCTACCTTCATTACTTCTCAATAGTTACGTAAGCGTTTTTATGACCAGGAATACAACCTTTTATAACCAACAGGTTTTTCTCTGGAACTATTTTAACAATTTTAAGGTTTTGAACAGTAACTCTGTCTCCACCCATTCTTCCGGCCATTCTCATTCCCTTGAATACTTTAGAAGGGTAAGAAGATGCTCCAACAGATCCGGGGGCTCTTAACCTATTATGCTGACCGTGTGTTGACTGCCCAACACCTGCAAAACCGTGTCTTTTAACTACACCTTGAAAGCCCTTACCTTTGGAGGTTCCAATGACATCAACAAATTCACCCTCAATAAAGTGGTCAACACCTATAGTATCTCCCAATTTAAAACTTCCTTCGAAACCTTGAAATTCTATGACTTTCTTCTTGGGAGAAACACCTGCTTTTTTAAAATGACCTGTTTCGGCCTTATTTGCACGTTTTTCTGCCTTGTCATCGAAACCAAGCTGAAGGGCACTATACCCGTCTACCTCTTCGGTTCTGACTTGGGTAACTACACATGGTCCCGCTTCAACAACAGTACATGGAATGTTCTTTCCATTCTCATCGAAGATGCTGGTCATGCCTACTTTTTTTCCTATTAACCCAGACATATTTTAATTATTAATTAGTACTCTATTTATTAATTTTTTGACAAAAAAACAGGGTCAAAATAATTCAACCCTGAATATATTTTTCTTCCATTTTTCCTTTGCGAAACGCTCCGGACATGTCTATACTCACGAAGGTGAGTATCCTTTAATCTCTCCAACAAAAAACACTTTAGTATTTTCAGATGGAGATTCCCGCATTCGCGGGAATTCATCAGACTTTAATTTCCACTTCTACTCCACTTGGAAGCTCTAACTTCATAAGTGCATCAATAGTTTTTGATGAAGAACTATAAATATCTAAAAGTCTCTTATAAGAGCACAATTGAAATTGTTCTCTTGACTTCTTATTTACGTGTGGTGAACGCAACACTGTAAATATTTTCTTATGGGTTGGTAAGGGAATCGGACCTGTAACAACCGCGCCTGTAGTTTTAACTGTTTTTACGATTTTTTCAGCAGATTTATCTACCAAATTATGGTCGTAAGATTTTAGTTTTATTCTGATTTTCTGACTCATTTCCTATATTTTAAGCTGTTACGCCTTTTGCTGCCTTAATTACTTCTTCCGCTATGTTTGCAGGTGTCTCCGCATAATGTGAAAACTCCATGGTTGATGTAGCCCTACCGGAAGACAATGTTCTTAATGAAGTAACATATCCAAACATTTCTGAAAGCGGGACCAAAGCCTTGATTACTTTAGCTCCTGCTCTGTCGTCCATATTCGTAACAGTACCGCGTCTTCTGTTTAAATCTCCTACAATATCTCCCATGTTTTCCTCAGGAGTCAATGCTTCCATTTTCATAATGGGCTCCATAAGAACTGCACGGGCCGCTTTAGCAGCAGTTTTGTAACCAATCTTTGCAGCTAGTTCAAAAGACAAGGAATCAGAATCCACAGCATGGAAAGAACCGTCTTTCAGGGTAATTTTCATACTATCCATCTCAAATCCAGCCAAAGGACCATTTCTCATAGCCTCTCTGAAGCCTTTTTCAATAGCCGGAATATATTCTTTAGGAATATTACCTCCCTTAATAACATTCACGAACTCAAGACCGGATTTACCTTCCTCAGCTGGCTCCATAGTAAACACGATGTCTGCAAACTTACCACGACCACCACTCTGCTTCTTGTAAACCTCCCTATGATCTGCTTTAGCTGTAAGTGCTTCTTTGTATTCCACTTGAGGTTTACCTTGGTTTACCTCCACTTTAAATTCCCTGCGCAGTCGATCTACAATAATATCCAAGTGTAACTCACCCATACCGGAAATAATAGTCTGCCCGGAAGCTTCATCTGTTTTTACCTGGAAAGTAGGATCTTCTTCTGCCAATTTAGCCAAGGACATACCCAATTTATCTACATCTGCCTTTGTTTTTGGCTCAACGGCAATACCAATTACCGGATCCGGAAAATTCATACTTTCTAAAACTATTGGATGTTTCTCGCTAGATAACGTATCTCCTGTCTTAATATCCTTAAAACCAACCGCTGCACCAATATCTCCTGCTTCAATATAATCTACTGCATTTTGCTTATTGGCATGCATTTGATAAATTCTGGAAATTCTTTCCTTATTTCCTGAACGATTGTTCAAAACATAAGACCCTGCATCCAACCTACCGGAGTACGCTCTGAAAAATGCCAGCCTTCCTACGAAAGGATCTGTTGCAATCTTAAAAGCCAATGCCGCAAATGGTTCCTTAGGGTCTGGCTTTCTTGAAACTTCCTGATCTGTATCCGGGTTAATCCCAATAATGGCCTCTTTATCTAAAGGCGAAGGCAAGTATCTACATACAGCATCCAACAAAAACTGCACTCCTTTGTTCTTAAAAGAAGAACCACAAATCATTGGAATAATACTCATATCCATTACTGCAGCTCGTAAAGCAGCGTGAACTTCATCCTCCGTAATTGAATCTTCATCCTCGAAGAATTTTTCCATTAAGGTTTCATCATATTCCGCAACGGCTTCAATTAAAGCTGCTCTGTATTCTTTTACTTCGGCAATCATATCAGCAGGAATCTCTATTTCGTCAAAAGTAGAGCCCATATTGTCTTCATGCCAAACGATAGCTTTGTTCTTTACCAAATCCACTATTCCCTTGAAATCTGATTCATCACCGATAGGTAAAACTATAGGAACAGCATTAGATTTCAACATTTCTCTGACCTGATTACAAACATTAAGAAAGTTTGCACCTTGTCTATCCATTTTATTAACAAAGCCCATTCTAGGCACTTTGTAATTATCTGCAAGTCTCCAGTTAGTTTCAGATTGCGGTTCAACACCGTCTACTGCGCTAAACAAGAAAACTAATCCATCTAACACCCTCAATGAGCGGTTTACCTCTACGGTAAAATCAACGTGACCCGGGGTATCTATAATATTAAAATGGAACGGTTTAGTATCAGGTGTAGCTTCGCCATTTACCATTGGAAAATTCCATGTACAGGTTGTTGCAGCCGAGGTAATTGTAATGCCACGCTCTTGTTCCTGTTCCATCCAGTCCATTGTAGCCGCCCCATCGTGAACCTCTCCTATCTTATGGCTAACCCCTGTATAGAACAAAATACGCTCTGTAGTAGTTGTTTTGCCGGCATCAATATGAGCTGCAATTCCAATATTTCTGGTATATTTTAAATCTCTTGACATTTCTTAAAATTAAAATCTAAAGTGAGAGAATGCCTTGTTGGCTTCAGCCATTTTGTGTGTATCCATTCTTTTTTTAACCGCAGCTCCTTCTTCTTTAGCCGCAGCCAAAATCTCCCCGGCCAATTTCTGACTCATGGCCTTTTCATTACGCTTTCTGGAATAGCTGATAAGCCATTTCATAGCTGTAGATATTTTGCGATCCGGACGAATTTGCATGGGGATTTGAAAAGTGGCGCCGCCCACCCTTCTACTTCTTACCTCAACGTGTGGCATTACGTTAGACAAAGCGTCTTTCCATAAATCCAATGCGGTTTTCTCTTCGTCTGTTTTCTTTGCTTCTACAATATCTATTGCATCATAGAATACTTTAAACGCTATGGACTTTTTACCGTCCCACATCATCATGTTTACAAAGCGAGTTACCAACTGGTCATTAAACCGTGGATCTGGTAAAAGTGGCCTCTTTTTTGCCTGTTTTTTTCTCATTACTTCTCTTTAAAAAGTTTTACTTCTTTGGGCGTTTTGCACCGTATTTAGATCTTCTTTGGGTTCTTCCGGCCACACCTGCTGTGTCCAAAGCACCTCTTACAATGTGGTATCTAACTCCTGGCAAATCTTTCACCCTCCCGCCTCTTACTAATACTATCGAGTGCTCTTGTAAATTGTGTCCTTCTCCAGGAATATACGCGTTTACTTCCTTCCCATTAGTTAACCTAACTCTGGCAACTTTTCTCATTGCGGAGTTTGGTTTCTTTGGTGTAGTAGTATAAACACGCGTACATACCCCTCTTCGTTGAGGACACGAATCCAAAGCAGCCGATTTACTCTTCTTAGCAACCGTGGCTCTTCCTATTCGTACTAATTGTGAAATTGTTGGCATACTATATAATAATAGGTATAATAAACATTACCCTCTTTTAAGGGCTGGCAAATGTAATACTATTTTCTAAAAATTCAAATGCTAAAAGATATATTTTACAACTGTTTTCTAAAACAATTCTGTTATCCCTTCTTTTGATAGCAAAAAAGGGATGTCTTTTGAACTAAGAATGAAAAAAAATCCAATCCAGCCCGCAAAGTCCCCGCAAAGCTTGTTCACTTTTTATGAGGCAACATTCATTTAAAAAATCTAGCTTAAACGCACTCATTTCCATTGTAACTCAGAATCTATTTCAGACCCCTTCTAAGGTGCCTGCTATTGGCAGGCGGTTATAAAAATTAAAACGTGAGGGCAACACTGAAGAAACCTTTCTTATACCTTAATATATAATCCTATATATATTTTAACGTGAGTTTGATGGAAATCAAAATTAAGATAGTTAACAAAATACTAATTTTCAATGTATTATTAATTTTTAAGTTCTTTCATTTCTTTTGCTTGTCCAAAAGAAACGAAACAAAGAAAAAGACACTTTTCCGTAGGAATTTTTCAGCTCAAGCCGAAAACCGTCTGGCAAACTCTGCGTCGCTCCGCTTACTCGGCGCTCCTGAATTTCAGAGCTTTGCTCAGACTATTCTTGCGGAAAAGGGGCTAAAAACCCGATTCAGTTTCAAAACTTTTTATTGAAATCAAGTTATTTTAATTAAAAGATAGTAAAACACAATCAGCCGTAATAATCCCACAAAGGCACACAAGCGAACGTACGAGTATTAATCGCTTACTACAGTTCAGGATTCATCATGCTCTTTTACGGTTGATCTTAAAAAAGGAAATTTAAAAGTAAAATGGTACACCCTATTTTTTGCTAAGACTGACTTTCGGAAAGAAAATGGTTTCGCTTTCTATAAGAACTTCGTATTGCTATTTGTCAAAAGTTCCAGTAACATTAGGTGCACCCAACAGAAAAAATACTTTTATAATTAGGAGAAACTCTGCGTTAAAAAAAACTTAACAAAAGTAAAAAAATATAACAAAATTTTGAATTCAACAATAAAACTTAACATTTACTAAACATTCCACATTTTGAACAAATAACATGATAAGAATCGTCAAATATTGGCATAGCCGTCGTTAATTAGGAAAAAAAAATTGGATTATTAACATTAAATTAGGATTTTTACGCCAGCTAATTCAAATAATTTAAAAATGAGAACAAAACTTAATGGAATCTTAACGTTACTTCTGGCGTTAGTTGTGCATTTATCTTTTGCACAACAAAAAACGATTACCGGAACGGTTACGGACCAAGATGGTCTTCCGCTTCCCGGAGTTAACATCGTTGTTGAAGGTACTACTACAGGTACACAAACTGATTTTGACGGAAACTACTCCATTAGTGGTAGTGCCGGTCAATCCCTTTTGTTCACCTATATTGGTCAAAAAACGGAGCGTCGAACTATTGGCGCGGGGAATTCAATCAGTGTGCAATTGCAGGAAGATGCGCAAGCCCTTGAAGAAGTGGTTGTAACGGCTCAGGGAATCTCGAGAGAGAAAAAATCACTTGGGTATGCTGTTTCTTCTGTAGGAGCGGAATCTCTGGAGTCCAGAGGTGATGGTGATGTTGCCCGTGTTCTTTCAGGGAAAGCTTCCGGGGTAACAATCACGTCTGCAGGCGGTATGGCCGGATCTGCAACCAACGTTGTTGTACGAGGTTTAAGCTCCTTTAGTGGAAGCAACCAGGCACTCTTTATTGTGGATGGGGTACCTTTTAGCAGTGATACTAACGAATCAGGAGATTTTATTGATGGGAATACCGGATCTTCCCGTTTCTTGGATTTGGATCCTAACAACATCGCAAACATAGAAGTTTTAAAAGGTTTGGCTGCTGCTACCCTTTACGGTACTCAAGGAAAGAATGGGGTTATTTTAATTACCACGAAAGCCGGAGCCACTAAAACAGGACAAAAGAAAACTGAAATTACGGTAAATCAATCGTATTTCGTAAATGCTATGGCGTCCTTACCGGACTATCAAAATCAGTATGGTATTGGTTTTGACCAAGCATTTGGTTGGTTTTTTAGCAACTGGGGCCCTAGTTTTGAAAGAGATGGACCTGCAGGTTGGGGTGGCCAAGCCGCTATTGATGCCAATGGTACAGTAGAACATCCCTACTCCTCTACTTCTCTGGCAAGTACTCGAAATGCATTTCCGGAATTACAGGGAACCCGCTATGACTGGAGACCTTACAATTCTGTGCAAGATTTTTTTAAACCAGGCGGTACTAGTAGTACTTCCATTAACATTAATGGATCTTCGGAAGATGGAAAAACATCCTATAACGTAAACCTTGGATATTTGGATGATGATAGTTTTGTGCCGGGTAACTCTTTGCAAAGAGCAAATATTTCTGTGGGTGGACGCTCTAAGCTGTCTAATAAATTTACGGTTGCAGCAACAATGAATTACTCCAGAACGGATTACAGAACTCCTCCGATTGCAGCAAGTAGAGGAAACGGGGCATTTGGTGATGGCTTATCACTGTTTGGACATTTGTTTTTTACTCCAATAGCGGTTGATTTAATGGGGCTTCCCTTTCAGAACCCAATTACAGGAGGTAGCGTATACTACAGAAACGGTAATGACATTATCAACCCAAGATGGGTTGTGGCAAATGCTCAAAACTCCCAGTTGACCAACCGCTTCTTTTGGAATGCCTCTCTTCAGTATGATATTTCAGACAATTTGAACGTAGTATACAGGGCGGGTTTGGATTTTTATAACGAACGCAATGTAAATTACTCAAATCGTGGAGGTGTCTCAGCTTCTCGAGATATCTTCGGTTTTTTAGACACGTATGATAACAACAATACTATTTGGGATCATTACCTTGCTCTAAACGGTAATTATGATCTTTCCGAAAAACTAGGATTGTCTTTTAACCTAGGGGCTACTACCAGATCTACCACTTTTGATCGTTTGGGAACAGCCAGTACAGGGCAAATCGTTTTCGGTGTGCAAAGGCATTTTAACTTCGCTAATCAATTACCGATTCAATTCACACAACGTCAAAATATCGCAGGGGTTTTAGGTCAGGTGACCTTGGATTATGACAATTGGTTATACTTAACCGGGTCTACCCGTACGGACTGGGTATCTAACCTTATTTCTGAGAATAACAGCAGAACCTACCCCAGTGGAAGTATTTCTGTTTTGCCAACTGCCATAATTGATGGTTTACGTTCGGAAAAGGGTTTAAATTTCCTAAAGTTAAGAGCCGGTATTGGTTCTTCTGCAACTTTCCCAACCGGTTATCCAACAGTAAGTATTGTTGAACAGAATACACAGGTAAACGGAGAAGACGGTGGATTAGTAACAAACCAAGTAGCCGGCTTTAAAGCAAATCCTAATCTAAAACCGGAGTTGTTGTCTGAGATTGAATTTGGATTTGAATCTAAGTTTTTCAATAATAAGGTTTCTCTAGATTTTACCTATTTTGATAGAACAACTACCGATTTAATTGTTCGTGAACCACTATCGCCTTCTACCGGATTTACCTTTACCCAGAGCAACGTAGGTAAAATTAAAGGAGACGGTATTGAAGTAGATATGGGTGTCGACTGGTTTAGAAGCAGCAAACCGGACGGCTTTAGCTGGAACACCCGTATTAACCTCTCTACCTACAGACCTGTTGTTGTTGAGCAAGAGCAAGATATTATCATCTACGCAGGCAGTGAGACCCTATTTATTGGAGGAAACGCCGCTATCAAAGGGCAACCCCTTGGTGCCATAGTGGGTACTGCTTTAAAAAGAGATGATGCCGGAAATTTCTTAATCAATGATGCGGGAGATTATGTTATCGCGGAAGCAGATGCTGATGGAAATGTTCCCGTTATAGGGAATCCAAATCCGGATTATATCGCAAACCTTATAAATACTTTATCCTTTAAAAACTGGAGTTTTGGATTCCAATTAAACCACATCAGTGGTGGTGACATTATGTCCAGTACAATTGCCACATTGTTGGGTAGAGGACTAATTGAAGAAACTGCAGACAGGGAGAATACCTACATTCTTCCAGGTATTGTTGAAAGTACTGGTTTACCCAACACCAAGCAGATCAACAACTCAACCTATTATTTTAATAATGTGTTGTTCGGCCCTGCGGAATTAAAGGTATACGATGCATCGGTAATTCGTCTTCAAGAGGTTTCCTTGGCATACAACTTCCCCGCTAAGTTCTTGGACAAAACCCCATTCGGCGCGCTTAGTATCAGTGCCCAAGGCTTTAACCTGTATTACAATGCCTACAACACGCCAAAAGGAGCGCGTTTTGATCCTAACGTCCAGGGCGCGGGTATTGGTAATGCACAGGGTTTTGATTTTATCAACGGGCCAAGTGCAAAACGATACGGTATTAGTTTAAAGGCCTCTTTCTAATCCAAAAAAAATTAATAGATAGCATTATGAAAAAAATAATAAAATATATTACCGTTGTCCTCTTCGCAAGTGGGTTTTTAAATTCGTGCGAGACAACCGACTTGGACCTACGCGTAAGTCCAAATGACCTTGCTGCCAATCAGGCAGATCCGAACTTAATTCTGAATTCCATTCAATTGGCTTATGTGTCCAATCAGGTGGTTTTTAGTAATAGAGCGGCTGAAGTTACCCGTATTAATTATATGAGCGGTAGAAACTATTTTAACCGTTATCCCGGACAAACATTGAGTACCGTATGGGCACGGGTATATAGTAGTGAGTTCAACACCATAGGTTCTACAGATCCTGATGTGGGAATGTGGACCAATATAGAAGCCTTAAAAGAAATTGATGCAAACAGTGACATTAATTATGCTTATCATATAGCAGTTGGGCAGACTTTAAAGGCACATTCTCTTATTCAGTTAACTGACTTTATCGGAAGTGCTGTTTTTAGTCAGGCAGGAAATCCGGATGAATTCCCGGCCCCAATGTTAGATAGTGGCCAGGACGTTTATGCAGGAGCCTTAGCGCTTTTGGATGAAGCTGAAGCCTTATTTAATGGTCCTACACAAACTACAGGTGTAAACGATTTCTTCTACGCAGGAGATAAATCCAAATGGCTCAAAGTTATTAACACTATTCGCTTACAAGCTTACGTTAACACAGGAAACACTGCAGCCTTTAATGCTATCATAGCCGGTGGAAATTATATTGCAACAGTTGATGATGATTTTCAATACCAATTTGGCACAAGACAATTGCAACCGGATACGCGCCATCCAAGCTATGCAGATGACTATACCCCAAGTGGTGCAAACATTCACAAATCCAACTGGTTAATGGAGCAAATGCTGAATAATGACGATCCGCGAATTCGGTACTATTTCTATCGCCAAACCGATGAAACACCGGGATCCGGTGGTGCTGATCCTAACGAAGAGCGTCTGGCATGCTCCTTTGATGTGCCACCGCCTCATTATGACGGTATCGACCATTATTGTGGTGTTCCTAACGGGTATTGGGGTAGAGCTCATGGAAATGACCAAGGTATTCCACCGGATAACTTTTTTAGAACTGCTTTTGGTGTTTATCCTGCAGCCGGTCGTTTTGACGATGATAGTTTTGGTAACGTAGGTCTCGGAGAAGGCGGTGGCGGTGCAGGTATACAACCTATATTTTTAGCATCCCAAGTAGATTTCTGGAGAGCCGAAATGGCAACGAGCGACGCAGAAAAAGCCCAATTCCTAGAATCTGCATTAGAAAAGTCTATTGCTAAAGTGCAAAGTTTTGGTGGCTTAGATAGCAACGCAGATGCTTCTTTTGCCCCTACTCCGGCAGAAGTAACCGCATTTATAGATGCACAAGTAGCCGCTTACAACGCTGCTTCCGGGACTGCCAAACAAAATATTTTGGCCGAGCAGTATTTTGTATCTCTATATGGCGGATCTACCGATGCATACAACTATTACAGAAGAACAGGTTTCCCAACAACCCTTTCACCCAACTGGGAAGCGAATCCCGGTCCGTTCCCAAGAAGCTTTCTATTTCCACAAAACGAGGTCATTACGAATCCCAATCTGGATCAGAAGGATGCTATGACACAACAAGTATTTTGGGATACCAACCCTGCCGGTCCGGCATTTCCACCTGCTAACTAATAAAAACTATGAAAATCATGAAAATATATAAAACAAAGTTATTTTTATTGAGTTCGGCATTATCGATGGTTCTATTTCAGGCCTGTACGGATGCAGATAACCCAATAGATCAGGTTTACGACGGCACGCAACGCGGGGCCGTTTTAAGAACCATTGCTGTAGTCTCCAATGAGCTTCCCATAGGGCAAAGCACCGCCGGATTTGCAGTAGATTTGGAAATCCAAGACGTTGAAAACGGCGATTTGGTAGAAACTGTAAACGTTTATGTTCGCTTTACCGACAATACCATTGCGGATGGAGGTACGGATTTTTCCAAACCGGAAGTTGCCGCAGGTACTATTCCCAGAGCAGACTTTACCATAGGTTCCAGAGGTTTGCCACAAACTTCCTATGAGATTGGTCTTCAAACCATGCAGACTCTTTTAGGTCTTGCAGATGATCAGGTAGATGGTGGCGATGTGTTCCGTATTCGTTTTGAGTTGGTGCTTACGGATGGTAGAACCTATTCTTTAGCAGACAACACAGCTACGCTTACCCAAACATTTTTTGCTTCGCCTTTTGTTTATAATGCTACTGTGGTTTGTCCTCCAGTTCCTCCAACAGCTGGTACTTGGACCATTAATATGCAGGACTCATATGGTGATGGCTGGCAAACTGAAAACGCTAATGGTGGAGGGGGACTTACGCTTACCCTAAATGATGGTACCGTATTTGAAGTAGGTCTTTGCTCCCCATATCTAGGATCGGACTTTACCTGTACTCCCGGCGTTTCTAGTGGTACAGCAACAATTCAAGTTCCTGCAGACGCTGGTATCTCAGAATGGTTTTTCCCCGGAGATTTCTACGGTGAAATATCTTTTCAAATCATCACCCCAAATGGCAATACTGTTGCTGACATTGCTCCAGGTGCACCAGCTGGTGTAGTTGCTATCAATTTTTGTGTGGATTAAATAAGTATTTTAGTATATTAAAAAAGGCTCAAGCATTTGTTTGAGCCTTTTTTTTAAACCGTTGAAGTCGAATCCAATCTTTTTGCGATTATTTAACACTTCAAGTAAAAGTTAAAAAGCAAAATTTCTTAAATTTCCATTTTAAATCATATTTCTATGAAAAATTTAGTAGTATTATTTTCAGCTTGCCTTGTATTTCATTTCTCTTCTGCTCAAACTGCTGGTCAATTATCCGCAGGAGGAGGTAGTGGTACCGGGTTTAGTCAAGCTCTAGTTAACCAGGTAGCAGGCAGTATGAGCGATCAATATGACCGTCTGTCCAAATCTACAGGAATTACAGATTTTTCAGGATCACCCTATACTTCTGATGACTTTGCTGTAGCCAGTATCTATTATAAAGATGAGTTGCAAGATCGGCTTTACTATAGGTATAACGCCCTTAATGAGGAAATAGAGATTAAAAAATCTCCATTGCCCGAAGAAACACCACAACGTCTTTTGGCGGATAAAGCCATTCATTTAGATGTTAGTGGTAAGAAATTAGCATTCAAAACCTTTATTGACAGAAAAAATAATACGCTCAATGGCTACCTTACAGAACTTATTAATGGAAAAGAATATGATTTGTACCGCCGAACCAGAGTAAAGTTTACTGAAGGTCAAAAGGCACAAAATTCTTTTGTAATGGCCGTGCCTAATCGTTTTACGCATTTTATAGAATATTATTACCAAAAAGAAGGTGTTGAACGCATAGATGAATTAGTGCAAAGTAATGGTGCGCTATTGAAACTATTGGATGGTGACAAAAAAGTGGCGATGAAATCGTTTCTAAAAGAGAACAATTTAAATATCAAAGAAGAGGCAGACTTAATTAAGGCTTTTGAGTTCTTAAATCAATAATATATAATTTTTGAAACAATACCGTTAAAAACCACCCTAATCGGGTGGTTTTGTTTTGAAGAACACATTTATTTATTGAGAACAGTTAAAATCATCCATTTTTTATGGTCTAATCAGCCCTTTGTGGTATTTTTATAAACAAAAAGTGCTATGACTATCAGGAATTCC
>JBGTEN010000138.1:0-13700 GCA_041747755.1 Arenibacter sp.
TTGACAACGCTGGCCATTTCAGACGGATTCTATCCCAATGAAATCTATCAGGAAGTAAAACAAACCTTCTGCTATCAGGCCTTATCAGAAAATCAATGGCAATGGTTACTTAATTTTTTGGTCATGGGTAGTCAAAGCTTACAGGCTTATGACGAATATAAAAAAGTGGAGGTTGAAGCCGATGGCAAGTTTGTAGTGACCAATCGTGGTGTGGCCATGCGGCATCGCTTTCAAATTGGCACTATTGTTGGCGATGTAAACTTAGCGGTAAAATACCAAAAGGGAGGGTTTATTGGTTCCATAGAAGAATTCTTTGTTTCCAAACTGAATCCGGGTGACGTCTTTACTTTTGCCGGAAGAAATTTAGAGTTCCTCCGCATTAGAGAGATGACCGTTCAGGTAAAAAATTCCACTAAAAAAACGAACAAAGTCTCTAATTGGATGGGAAGTAGAATGACGCTCTCCGCCCAAATGTCGGAATTACTCAGAAACGAGCTTTACAGTTCAAGCGAGCCAATTGAAAAACAATCCATTGAAATACGCTCCTTGGCCCCACTTTTTGAACGGCAACGTAGGGAGAGTATCGTGCCCAAAACCCATGAATTCCTTATAGAGACGTTTAAGACGCGTGAAGGGTATCACCATCTTTTTTATCCCTTTGAGGGACGTTTTGTACATGAGGCTATGGGCAGCCTTCTAGGATATCGCATTAGTCTGTTATCGCCCATTACGTTTTCATTAGCCTTTAACGATTATGGTTTTGAACTGCTATCAGACCAGCCTATTGACATAAAACAGGTGTTAGATAATGATTTGTTTTCAACGGAATATATGTTAGACGACCTTCAAAAAAGCCTAAATGCTACCGAAATGGCCCGTAGAAAATTTAGGGATGTGGCCATTATCAGTGGCATGGTCTTTACAGGATATCCTGATAAAAAAATTAAAATGAAACATTTGCAAAGCAGTTCCCAATTACTGTTCGATGTTTTTCGGGATTACGAACCGGAAAATTTACTATTTCAGCAAGCTTTTACGGAGACTTTTGAACATCAACTGGAAGAAGGCCGGTTACGACTCTCCTTGGAGCGTATTGCTCAGCAGAAAATTATTTGGAAACCATGTGAAAAGCCTACTCCCTTTTCTTTTCCTTTGATAACGGACCGTATGAGTAGAGAGAAACTCTCCAGTGAGGAATTGGCAGACCGAATTAAAAAGATGGCAGCGCTATTGATGAAGAAATAGGCCATATAAAAGCCAAAAATAACCCCACTTTTCTTTTTCTTTAATCCCTCATCATACTATAACCTATGTGATTCTTGTAAATTTGCACTATGACTCATGCCCTCAATATCTATAACCAATCTTTTGTTCTACACTTCTCCGGAGCCCTTTTTTGGGAAGAAAAATCCATACTATTGATAAGCGATGTGCACTTGGGGAAAGTTTCCCATTTTAGAAAATTTGGGGCTGCTGTTCCACAGCAGGCGGTACAACAAAATTTTAACGCCCTGAATGAGGTTATCCATACCTTCAAACCTGCAAGCATTGTTTTTTTAGGCGATTTATTCCATTCCTCCTTAAATAAAGAATGGGAGCTTTTTGAGGAATGGGCTCAATCAACATCGGCCAAAATCATTTTGGTTAGTGGCAACCATGATATCATTTCTCCCTTAAAATATGAAGAATTGGGCGTATCAGTGATGACCCAATTACAATTGGATTCCTTTTTATTGACCCACCACCCGGAAGAACGTGAAGGCTTCTTTAATTTTTGCGGACATATTCATCCGGCTATTCGGTTGAGTGGTTTGGGAAGGCAGTCGGTGAAGTTACCTTGCTTCTATAAAACAGATCATCAAATGATTCTTCCGGCATTTGGGGAATTTACAGGATCGTACATTCTGGAACCTTGTGATGGGTGTGAGGTTTTTGCACTTTTAGGCGATGCTGTATTGCCTGTACCTATCAAAGAAGTCAAAAAGAAACGTTCTAATCGCAAATAGTTCATTTAATCTTGTAAAAACCTGCGATGTTCTACAAAAGTAGATAGAACTTTATTGAAATCAAATTGGTATAACGTACATTGACTTCCTATATTTGCACAAATTTTAAAGATTGGGTAAAACCAAAATTTTAGAAGCCTACGCACAGTCTCCGCAATTGCAGAATCTGGGACTTGCTATTGCCGCTACTGAAAAAAATATTCGTCTGACAGGTCTCTATGGTTCGGCTTTCTCCTTTGCATTTGCAGAACTATTTAAAGCATCAAACAAACCTTTTTTGCTTCTTTTCAATGACAAAGAGGAGGCCGCTTATTACTTAAATGACCTGGAAGAACTTTTGGATGATAGCGATGTACTCTTCTATCCGGGTAGCTATCGACGTCCTTATCAAATAGAAGAAACCGATAATGCAAATGTGTTGTTACGAGCCGAGGTATTAAACCGTATCAACTCCCGAAAGAAACCTGCCATCATCGTTACTTACCCTGATGCCTTGTTTGAAAAAGTAGTTACACGCAAAGAATTGGACAAAAACACTCTAAAAATTAAGGTCGAAGACAGCCTTTCCCTTGATTTTTTGAACGAAGTGCTATTCGAATACCAATTTAAGCGTGTCGATTTCGTTACAGAGCCGGGAGAGTTTGCTGTCCGCGGGGGTATTGTTGATGTTTTTTCTTTCTCCCATGACTTACCCTACAGGATTGAATTTTTTGGGGATGAAGTAGACAGTATCCGAACCTTCGATGTGGAAACGCAATTGTCTACCGAAAAAGTAAAGCGTATTAGTATTATTCCCAATGTGGAAAATAAGTTTACAAATGAAACTCGGGAAAGCTTTTTAACCTATATCGCTTCCGATTCCATCATCTATGTTTCTGATGTGGATTTGCTTTGCGATAGAGCAGACTCGCTATTTGAAAAAGCTTCTGAGGCCTTTACAAAACTTGCGGAAACCATAAAGCGCGCCAGCCCTAAGGAATTGTTTGTAAATGGATCTCTTTTAAAAGAACAATTAGAAAAGTTTCATGTAATAACTGCCTCTCAAAAAGCAGCTGCCGCCCAAATTGTTTTTAACACGCAACCACAGCCATCTTTCAATAAAAAATTTGATTTTTTAATTGACGATCTTAACAGCAATCATCGGGAAGGGATCATCAATTATATCTGCTGTTCCAGCGAACAACAAGCCAAACGTTTTCATGATATTTTTGATGAAATAGGATCACAGGTCCATTATAAAACCGTGGTACTTCCGCTCTACCAGGGTTTTGTGGATACGGACTTACAGATAGCCTGTTATACAGATCATCAGATTTTTGAGCGTTACCACAAATTTCACCTGAAAAACGGATACGCAAAAAAACAAGCCCTTACCCTCAAAGAACTGAATAAGCTCGAAATAGGAGATTATGTAACCCATATTGACCACGGTATCGGAAAGTTTGGTGGACTCCAGAAAATAGATGTGGAAGGCACACCTCAGGAAGCAATAAAACTAATTTATGGCGATCGAGACATTCTGTATGTCAGCATCCATTCACTCCACAAGATTTCAAAATTCAACGGAAAGGATGGCGCCGTTCCCAAAATATACAAATTGGGCTCGGCAGCATGGAAAAATCTGAAAGAAAAAACCAAGTCCAGAGTCAAGAAAATTGCTTTCGACCTTATAAAAATATATGCCAAACGCCGTTTGGAAAAAGGGTTTCAATATGCGCCGGACAGTTACTTGCAGTTAGAATTGGAAGCCTCATTTATCTATGAGGATACCCCCGACCAAACTAAAGCTACAGAAGATATCAAGAGCGATATGGAAAGTCAAAGGCCTATGGATCGTTTGGTCTGTGGGGATGTCGGTTTCGGAAAGACAGAGGTTGCGATTCGCGCAGCCTTTAAAGCTGTTGATAATGGCAAGCAGGTTGCAGTTTTAGTACCTACCACTATTCTGGCTTTCCAACATCATCGCACGTTTTCGGAGCGTTTGCAGGATATGCCTGTAACAGTAGACTATCTTAATCGATTTAGAACCGCAAAAGAAAAAAGGGAAACCTTAGACAATCTGGCTGCCGGAAAAGTAGATATCCTAATTGGTACCCATCAATTGGTCAACAAAAATGTAAAGTTTAAGGATTTAGGGCTGCTTATTGTGGATGAAGAACAGAAGTTTGGTGTAAATGTAAAAGACAAACTCAAATCCATTTCTGAGAATATTGATGTCCTCACCTTAACAGCAACTCCTATCCCCCGTACACTACAGTTTAGTTTAATGGCTGCTCGTGATTTATCGGTGATAAATACAGCGCCTCCAAACAGGTATCCTATAGAAAGTGAAGTGATCCGTTTTAACGAAGAGACCATTCGGGACGCTGTTAGTTATGAAATACAAAGGGGCGGTCAGGTATTTTTTATCCATAATCGTATTGAAAATATACGGGAAGTGGCCGGCATGTTACAGCGTTTGGTACCAGATGCTAAAATTGGGATTGGTCATGGCCAAATGGAGGGTAAAAGTCTGGAATCGTTAATGCTATCTTTTATGAATGGTGAATTTGACGTCTTGGTGTCAACCACCATCGTTGAAAGCGGATTGGATGTAACCAATGCGAATACCATTTTTATTAACAATGCGAATAATTTTGGGCTTAGTGATTTGCATCAAATGAGAGGGCGTGTAGGTCGAAGTAACAAAAAAGCCTTTTGCTATTTTATAACCCCTCCCTATGATGTAATGACCACAGACGCACGAAAACGAATTGAGGCCTTGGAACAGTTTACGGCTTTGGGCAGTGGTTTTAATATTGCTATGAAAGATCTTGAAATACGAGGTGCCGGAGATATTCTGGGAGGTGAACAAAGCGGATTTATCAATGAAATTGGCTTTGAAACCTATCAAAAAATTCTTGAAGAAGCCATAGATGAATTGAAAGAAAATGAATTTAAGGAACTTTACGAGGAAGTGGAGGGTCATCACGACAAAGTGTATGTAAAAGAAACCCAAATCGATGCTGATTTTCAGTTACTATTTCCTGATGATTATGTCAATAACACCACCGAACGTTTAAATCTCTACACCCAATTGAATCAGGTTAAAACGGAAGCCGAACTGCATAAATTTGAGGTCGGACTTATAGATCGTTTTGGAGAGCTCCCGATACAAGTATCCGATTTATTGAATTCTGTACGCATTAAATGGATCGCTAATAGCATGGGTCTGGAAAAAGTGACTATGCGCAAAGGAAAGCTCTTAGGCTATTTTATTGCCGATCAGCAGTCTGCTTTTTATCAAAGCGACACCTTTACTCGTGTATTGAGCATGGCACAAAATAACCCGCTTAGTTGTAAGATAAAAGAAAAGCAAACCCGAAACGGCTTGCGCTTGCTTATGGTTTTTGAGGGTATTACCAATGTAAATAAAGCCTTGAAGGCGTTACAACCTTTTGCAGTCCAGACCGAGGTGGTTTCTTAGAATTTGTTAGGATTCCGTCATTGTTTGTGTTTTTCACCAACAATAGCTTTAATGGAGAAGCATTGGTGTTATCTCTTTCCATTTCTAAGTATTTCAAACTATTAGTGAAAAACACCAACAGGGGCCTAAATGATTGGTTTAAAGACATTAAACCTCCCTACTTAAAATGAACTCAAATGATAAATAGTTTAACCTTATCGCACAAGTTAAGAGTTGAGGCTTGGATAACTAATTGATATAGTCTATCTTTATAGAATCTTATTCGGGGTGCTTTCAAAAGCTGAGAATATACTCGTACTATTTGGTGGATAATGCCAGCAAAGAGATAAGATATCAAAGGGGACTTAAAATGTGTAATACCATTTTGGTCCCCTTTGTCATTTATACCCTTCACAAGAAACTGAAATCGACTTATATCCTCTTAAAGTAAGGGCTTAATAGAATCTATTTTACACTATTTCTGAAAAACATAGGGTAATTATGGCTATTTCGCTTAAAATCGATATATTTAGAAGTCATTAAAACCTCAATGATTTTTTAATATGAAAAGAATTTGTACTTCTATTATCTTTTGTCTTCTAGTCCTTGCTTGCAAGCAAGCCCCTGAAACATCAAAAGAAATTACTCCTGACTCTATCGTTGAGGACGTTGCAAAGGCTCGTTTGGATTCTACTTTACGGTCATTTGTAGATTCCGGAAATATTGGCGGGGTCTCTGCTCTGATTTTTGAAAAGGGTGAAGAAGTTTATTTTAATGCCTTTGGATACATGGACAAAGAGTCCAGTAAATCTATGGACAGAAATACCATTGTACAAATTTATTCGATGACCAAACCCATTACAGGAACAGCGCTTATGACCTTATATGATAAGGGTAAATTTCAACTCGATGATCCTTTAGAAAAATATGCTCCTGAATTTGCCAATATGAAAGTATATGTGGGTGAAGATGCTAAAGGCAATCCTATTTTGGAAGATGCCAAAAGACCCATTACGATTCGCGATATAACACGCCATACGGCCGGTTTTGGAAGAAATGCTGAAATTCCGGGTTTAGGAAAACTTATCGCTGCCGCTGATGCTATGAACCGGGAAAATACCTTAACACAAATGGCAGAGAAAATGGGAAAGACCCCATTGTATTTTCATCCCGGTGAGAAGTGGGAATACGGGCCTTGTGTAGATGTACAGGCTTTTTTGGTTGAACGAATATCTGGCAAGCCTTATGGCGAATATGTTCGGGAACATGTTTTGGATCCCTTGGAAATGAGTGAAACGCGATACTTTGTGCCGGAAGAAGACCGAAACCGTTTTTCGGCTATGTATTTTAGAGAGGGAGAAGGGCTATTACGACAAATGACTCCGGAAGAATCAAAATCTGATTATGTCAACCATTGGCCGTTAACCAGAGGTGGGTCCGGACTTACGGCTACCATAGATAATTATATGCGATTTGCTCGAATGTTGGCAAATGAGGGAACGCTGGACAGCATAACCATACTTAATCCGGAAACGGTAAAGCTTATGGCCTCGAATCATTTGGATGAAAGTGTAACCGAGCGCTCCTTTATGCCCAGCAAAGGACAGGTAGGTTTTGGGATTAATTTTGCTGTCCGATTAGCGCCTCCTGTTTCGACAGATGAACCAAACGGAGTAGTGGGCGAATTTTTCTGGGATGGTGCAGCCAGTACGTTGTTCTGGGTAGATCCAGTGAACGAACTTACAGCTGTTCTTTTCGTGCAGTTATTCCCATATGACCAAATTGGTTTACATAAGGCTTTTAGAAATGCCGTTTATGGACCAATAACACAACCGAAAGATACGTCTATCAGCAATTAGTTCCTCTTTTTAATACTAAATAACTAGTAATCAATAATAACCTCAAAGCAATAGTAGCTTAGAGTAATTTTAAATCTTTAATGGTTTTAAAGGCAACGTCAACATGCTCATCATTTACTACAATAGTAAACTCATTGGTTGTAGATATTACTTCGTATAAGACGATGCCCTCCCAGGCTAATCGTTGAAAGATAAAATAGTAAATACCTGGAACCGAAACATTTTCAGCAGGCAGCTTTACGGTTATAGAAGATAAGTTTTCTGCCTTTTGGGTGCATTTCTCATTTTTAAACAGTTCCTCAACGGTTGCATCCAAAATATTACTTACCACAATATTTGTCTCATTAACACCCCTTGAAGAAGTATAAAAAACCTCCTTTTTTTTATTCACCTCTTTCATTAAAAGTACTTGATTCTCCAAAATAGAATCGGATACCAAAAAAGTGAAATCTGTCAAGGAAGAACGCACTGTAATTTCACCTATGTTTTTGAGTACCTTAATAATCTTATGGGTTGCCCTAAATTCGAGATCATCAGATAGTCTTTTTAACGCCATGACTATGGCCCCATTTCTAATGTCCTTTCCTAAGTGTTCTTCAATCTCTGGACGAACTAATCTGGATAATGATGTTAAGTTAATTATTCCTTGCGCTAAGGCACTTTGCAAGAAAGGTTTCTTTTTAATGTAATCTTCTACAACAGATGATATCGTTTTCATTATATATTGGTTTGCTACAAAAATAACAATTTGTTATAAATAAAACAAACCTAAAAATCTGTTTAGGTAGATTTTTTGTCATTAAAAAGGATGCAACTATTTATTTTCTAGATACATATAAGATTTTTCTTCTTAATTTAAGCAAAACAACCTACTAAAAACATACTTTAAAAATGGTAGAAAGCATTCTCCAAATGCTCAATTAAGAACTTTCCATTCTTTTTAAGGATGATAATAATATCAAAACGAACCTCAACATCTAAATCGTTATCCACCACGTAATGATCTGCGGCCATTACCACCAATTTAATTTTCTTTTTATTTACTGTATCGGTAATGGCCTCCAAAAAGTAAGAATTTCTTGATTTTACCTCAACTATGGCTAATATGTGGTCTTTTTTTGCAATAATGTCTATTTCAGCTTTTAAGTACCTGTAGTTTCTGTATTTAATAACATAACCATTCTGCTTCAAAAAATCGACAGCTAATTGCTCTCCCTCCTTTCCAAATTCATTATGTTTTCCCATAATCTTAAAGGTTTGACTGTCAAATTGTTGTATTTCATCGAAAATATTAGCTTTTTATCGCCTAATTTAAACACAACAACGTAAATTCAGCCTCTGAACAACGAAAATACTGGGAATAAAATACTTTCCAAAGTAAACCTTCGTTAAATAGTAACCCCAATTACTATGAACCTACATAACGCGACTTTAGACTATGGAATATTTCATTAATTGTAATACTTCTACGTTAGCGCCTTATGCTGCCCCGTTGGATAAGCAGCGCGCTGAACATTTATACAGAAGACTTGGCTTTAGTGCTTCTGTCACAACCATTAACCAAGCGGTTGGTCAATCTGCTAATGCATTAGTGGATAATTTAATTAACCAAGCAATTAATTTAGCCCCATTGGCCGCACCGGCTTGGGCGAATTGGAACAATAGCAATTATCCGGAAGATGATGATCTGAGAAATGCTTTAAGACGTGCCCAACTCGGGGAGTTTCGTGTTTCTTATGGCAATGCTCTTTTAAACAATAATCTAAGAGAGCGATTAAGTTTTTTCTGGAGTAATCATTTCGTTACCGAATATGATATTTATGAGTGTAATTCATTTTTGTATGGATACATAAATTGTTTACAGAGAAACGCTATTGGGAATTTTAGAACATTTGTAAGTGAAATAGGGCTTACCGATGCCATGCTGTTTTATTTGGATGGAGCTTACAACAATGGCAACAATCCCAATGAAAACTATTCTAGAGAATTATATGAACTTTTTACTCTTGGAGAAGGTAACGGGTATACTGAAGAGGATATTATTGAAACTGCAAAAGCACTTTCGGGGTATGTAGAAAGAGGAACTGTTGGTTGTTCTTCTGTTTCCTTTAATCCGGCAAGGTTCGATGCCGGCTCCAAAACCATTTTGGGCCAAACTGGAAATTGGGGTTATGATGATGTTATAAATATCCTCTTCCAACAAAGAGCACCACTTATTTCGGAATTTATATGCAGAAAACTCTATGAGTTTTTTGTTCACCCGGATTCCAAAGATGCTGCAGGAAATGCCCAAACCATTATTCAAGGAATGGCCACCACCTTTATGTCCAACAATTGGGAATTAGCCCCTGTACTATCTCAACTATTTAAAAGTCAACACTTTTTTGATGAGGAAGCTATTGGTGTGATTATAAAAAGTCCTTTTGATTTATATTATAACCTTATTAAGGAAACTGATTTTGCCTACGATGATGGTATTGTCACTAACGTTATAGACGCCAGCTCCATGTTAGGACAAACTATGTTTAACCCCGTAGATGTTGCAGGTTGGCAGCGCAATAGGGATTGGATAAATACGAACTTTATCATTGGGCGATGGCTTACCGCCGAGATTTTTCTTGAGCGTTTTTTCCAGAATAATCAAGAGCAGTTCAGGACATTTGCCATGGATGCGGTTGGTCCGGCAAACAGTAACACAAGCAATCCCAGAATAGTTGTACAAGCTATTATTGATAAAATAACTCCTAAAGGACTTCTTACGGAGGCCGATTTTAATAATGCCCTTTCCGCATTTACCATAGATGATGTTCCTGAAGAATATTATAGTCCGGATTTTATTCCGGGCGGATTAAGTTATTGGATGCTAACTGTTAGTCAAGAAGTACCTTCCCAAGTCTATCTCTTGCTTATTCATCTTTCAAGACAACCCGAATTTCAACTAAAATAAAACCTACGATTATGTGCGATACCCACCATCATAACTCCGTCAGCAACAAGTCTCTCAAGGATAACGGACACGATTTTGAACATAAATACTGGAGTAGACGTTCTTTTTTACAAGCATTGGGAATTGCCGGTTCCGGCTCTATGCTACTAGGTAGTAATTTTATTACTGCCTCAGCCCCATCGCCTTTATCAAGAGCTCTTGCCGCCGCCGATACCGACAATATTTTAATTTTGATCCGTTTATCCGGCGGAAACGACGGTTTAAGCACTGTAATTCCAATACAGCAATATGATATGTACCGCAATGCCCGGCCAAATATCTATATTCCGGAAAGTAAAATATTAAAACTTACAGATGACTTTGGTGTTCCGTCATATATGAAGGCTTTAGAACCTATGTGGGGCGATGGTCAGTTTAAAGCAGTTCATGGGGTTGGTTACCAAAACCAAAGTTTATCTCATTTTACCGGATCTGATATTTTTGCAAATACCGATTTAACTACTACCGGGTTTAGCGGTCTGGATACCGGATGGATGGGAAGGCACTTTGAAAATCTTTACCCTGATTATTTGTCTGACGCTCCCGGAAGTAGACCCGATGGTCCGGCTGCCATACAAATTGGTAGTTATGGAAGTTTGGTTTTTCAAGGAGAAGAAACAAATTATGCTTTTGTTACCAACAACATAGACCAATTAGAGCAAATTGCTGAAACAGGCCTGCAATATTCTTTGGATCCAGCCTTATTTGATGATTGTATGTACGGAGACCAACTTCGTTTTTTACGAGGCGTTTCTAACGTAACAAATGAATACGCCGGTAAAATTCATGCAGCCTATGAGCGTGGGTCAAATCAAGTAGAATATCAAAACAATGGCTTTGCCAGACAAATGGCCTTATTGGCAAGATTGATTAAAGGAAACTTGGGTACCAAGGTATATATGATTTCTATGGGTGGTTTTGATACCCATGGAAACCAACCTTTGCTTCATGAACGTTTGATGACAGAGCTTTCTGTTGCGGTTAATAATTTTTATGAAGATGTAGCCTTTACCCAACAGGATGAAAAAGTGTTAAGTATGACTTTCTCCGAATTTGGAAGAAGAATCTTTGAAAATGGTTCTAACGGTACCGATCATGGTAAAGCGGCGCCTACATTGTTTTTTGGTTCCGGGTTAAATGGTAGTGCTTTTGTGGGCGATCACCCAACCTTAGAAGATCCTGATGGAAGAGGAAATCTGGAATATACTATGGACTTCAGGGATCTTTATGCCACAGTGATGGCAGAATGGCTTTGTATTCCTATTCCTTTGGTAGAACAACATTTACTCGGACACCCTTATTTACCGGTAAATCTGGGCTTCAATTGTAGTGGTGTAGATTTTCCGGATATCGTTTATAATGATGGCGCGCCTACTATTCCAACACAACCAAACCCTACTGAACCTAATCCGGAACTGCTAAACGCAATAGTTCATAAACCGTTTTACCCATCAAAGGATGCCCCGCATATTTATTTAGAAATGCCTTTTAGTGCTCACGTAGATATTCAATTATATAACATTCTTGGTCAAAATATGGGTACCGTTTTTAACGAAATGATGATGGAAGGTTCCAGAGAAATCAATATTAGGGACCGTATGTCCAGTAGCTTAGCTACAGGTAAGTATATTTACCGTATTCAGGTACAAGACAAAAAAATGAGCAAATCTGTGATGGTAGCATAAATTTCCCCAAATGTTTGGATAAGTCTTCAGTCTGCATTAGCTCGTGCAACTGAGGACTTTTCTTTTTGTATCCATATCTCAGAATTTCCAGAGCATAAAGCAAGATAACCCTCAAAATCTGTATTTTTGTGCCCAAATTAGCATTACATGGTTCAAAATCACCAAAATCTTTCTATAACTGGCACAACCCCAAAAAGATATACGGTAACAGCGGCATTGCCTTATACTAATGGACCTATACATATTGGGCATTTGGCAGGGGTTTATGTACCTGCAGATATTTATACCCGCTACTTACGCTTAACAGGAAAAGATGTGGTGTTTGTATGCGGCAGTGATGAACACGGTGTTGCTATTTCCATGAAAGCGAAAAAAGAGAATGTAACCCCGCGGGAAATTATAGACAAATATCACTCTATTATCAAAAAATCTTTCTCCGATTTTGGAATTTCATTTGATAATTACTCCAGAACATCAGCCGAAGTACATCATGAAACTGCATCAGATTTCTTTAAAAAATTATATGATAAGGGTGATTTTATTGAAGAAACTACAGCCCAACTTTATGATGAAAAAGCGCAACAGTTTCTGGCCGATCGCTTTGTAATAGGCACTTGTCCAAAATGTGGTCATGAAGAAGCTTATGGGGATCAATGTGAAAATTGTGGCTCTTCTCTGAATGCTACAGACCTTATCAACCCAAAATCAACCCTGTCAGGAACGGTGCCGACTTTAAAGGAAACTAAACATTGGTTTTTACCTTTAGATCGGTACGAAGAATTTTTAAAAAATTGGATTTTGGTTGGACATAAAGATGACTGGAAACCTAATGTTTACGGGCAGTGTAAATCATGGATTGATGATGGTTTAAAACCGCGCGCTGTCACCAGGGATTTGGATTGGGGCATTCCGGTGCCTTTAAAAGATGCCGCTGGAAAAGTACTTTACGTTTGGTTCGATGCTCCGATTGGCTATATCTCTTCCACCAAGGAATGGGCAGAAAGGGAGGGGAAAAACTGGGAACCGTACTGGAAGGATGCTTCTACTAAACTGGTACATTTTATTGGGAAGGATAACATCGTTTTCCATTGTATCATATTCCCGGCCATGTTAAAAGCGGAAGGAAGTTTTATTTTGCCCCAAAACGTGCCGGCCAACGAATTTTTGAATTTGGAAAGTAACAAGCTTTCTACATCCAAAAATTGGGCCGTATGGTTGCACGAATATTTGGAAGAATTTCCGGATATGCAGGACGTGCTTCGGTATACGCTTACCGCAAATGCCCCGGAAACCAAGGACAATGACTTTACCTGGAAAGATTTTCAGGCAAGGAACAATAATGAGCTGTTGGCTATTTTTGGTAACTTTATTAATCGTGCAGCTGTGCTTACCCATAAATACTATGAGGGTATTGTACCACAGCCGGGGCAATTCACGGACGTTGACAACGCCACCTTGGCCGATTTACAAAAATTTCCGGCAATCATCAGCAATTCCATAGAAAAGTATCGCTTTCGGGAAGCTAGTCAGGAATTGATGAACCTAGCCCGACTCGGAAACAAATACCTGGCCGATGAGGAGCCTTGGAAAATGATCAAAGTAGATGAGGAACGGGTAAAAACCGTAATGTTTGTTGCTCTCCAAATTGCTGCCGCACTAGCTGTATTGAGTGAGCCTTTTTTACCCTTCACTTCAAATAAACTGAACAAAATGTTGGGT
>JBGTEN010000139.1:0-7361 GCA_041747755.1 Arenibacter sp.
ATAGTTAAGTACCTATAAAAATCCCTGTTGTCGATTTGTAACCATAAAATTTAGTGTCATTTACTTCGTTTTATAAAGGTAGGGTTTTTGTAAAATTAGTGGGTACGCTCCTAGAATAATTTTTGATCCCTTGTAACCTACAAAAAACTCCTTATCGATAGCCAAATCAATATCTTCTGAAAATCTATTAATGAGCTTCCATGCCTTGCTTAATGATGTGCCACCTTTAAACACCAAATGTTTGGCTGTGCCCATTTGAAAGATAATTTCCAAGGTTCGGCTTACCCACCAATCTTTTTCCACGGCAAAAGGTGTCATTCCTTTTTCTGTGGCAATAGCATTGAAAATGGCTTCTTTCTCTGTGTTCTCTATTTTGTAAAAATTAAATTCTGGCATTGTTCAATGCTTTTTTCATTATTTTTTGGATCCAAACCGGAGTTAAGGCAATATCGTGTTTCAAATCTTTTTCATCTTCCTTTTTCAGTAATTCCAATATCCTTTGCTCTTCATCCTCGCTTACTTTACCGTTGCCTATTTCCTTTAATGCTTGAATAACCAAGCTGCTGATTTTACCTTTGGCCAATAAGTTTTTAGGTGTGGTCTTTTTAAATTTAATCTTCCGCTTACCTACTTTTATTTCACGTGGAGATCCATCCGTTAGGAACACTACATTCATAGGCACTTGGGTACTTAACCCTAAAGCGTTTAGCGCATAACTTCCTGTAGGCATGGTTCGTATCCTATCGCGCTTGGCAATAGCTTCTGCCACTTCTTCTGCTGTTGGCAGTAATAAACCTATCAATTTGCTTGTTTTAGGTCGCACGTAAATCCCCTGAGCCACTCTCCTAATTGCACCTTCTCTTTCTAACCTAAATAGCGATAGCCTTACTGCTTCTGATGACCCCAATTCACTGAAATCCCCGGGGAGCAATATTTCTCCCTCTGGAGCGGCTTCTATACGCTTTAATATTTTATTTTCTATACTCACAATTTCCATTTTTTAACAAATTTAGTAATAATTTGTTACAAGTGAAATTTGATAGGTAACAAAAAAAGTGAATATTTGCTACAAATATCATCCTGAGGTGACACAAATTTCTAATTTTAGATGCTGCCTTAGGTAGTTATTTATCTGGGTGGAGCATACACAAAAGTGGTAAAGCAAAAAAAGGATACAATTCTCACCAAACATTTTACAGTACTGACAACCAATTAATTAAACCTTTATAAAAACCTCTGTTGTCGATTTGTAACCATAAAATTTAGTGTCATTTACTTCGTATTATAAAGGTAGGGTTTTAGATAAAATGAGTGTTACTTATGAGTAATTTTATTTAAAAACTATATCATTTACATTCTTTCTTTCTCACATTACACATATTTAACTTGCTTTAAAATCCTATCCTTTATTTGCTCCTTCAAGGCGTTTTTAGTTACCAAGTCAATCTTACGTCCAAAAATATTTTCGAGATAAATCTCGAGTGAAAAATATTTCCAACCAATAGGTCTTTCAAATTCTACCAATAAATCTATATCGCTATCATCAGTATATGAATCATCTGAGAAAGAACCAAATAATCCAATTTCCTTAACAGCGTAATCCCTGTGCAAAATGGGTTTTAGGTCGCTTAACTTTTGTAATATGTCGGCTCTGCTTATCATAAACATAAAGATACAAATTTTAAGACAGGTGTGAATTCATTAGCCCGACCGCTTTGTCGAATCCCAACGGACGGCACCAACCAGTTCACCTCATAATTTTATTTCGCCTGAATCTACCATCCTAAATCGTCTACTTTATTTGTTGCTTTGTTTTTATTACCGCTTGCACGCTGGCGTTGTTCCTTTTTTAATTTGGCATAGGCTAATGGGCTTATGACTTCATTAACCTCAAAATGATCCAACACATACAAAACATCTAACACTCTTAATAGCTGAATAAGACTTGTAAGTGTCACTGGCTCTCCATTTTCTATCTGACTGATTGTCCAACGATTTAAACCAGCCGCTGTAGCTAATTGTCCTTGGGTTTTGTTTTTACTTAAACGCGTGTGTTTTATAAAACGACCTATTTGCGCTTCGATGGCGAGATCTGTCATTTGCACCAAATCTGTGTTGGTTTTTCCCATCATTATATGTTATTTTATTTTATAGCTTAATGCTAGTATTTACCAATAAATTCATTCGTATTTAGATACTATTCTATGCTTGTATTTCCCAACATTATTAGTTAAAAACGAGCTTAATGATGGGTTTTGCCAACATTAATAGATTGTTTCAGTTGCTGTTTGGATAAATCACTTTTTTCCTTTATTCTCTGTGTTTAAAACCATTAAATCTTCAAGGTTTCTCAAATAATTACAAGGTTAATGTTTATACTTTAAAATTGGAATATTTTTCGGGGTGTTTACAAATGATTTTGAACAATTATCAAAATTCTTGAGCGTTGCTTTGTGCGAATTGCAAATGTGCTTACATCTGTGGGTTGGCTTAGATAAACTCTTCTATTGCTGATTTCCATATTATAAAACCTTTTTTATTGTCTGAATAATCGTGTAAAATTCGAGTAAAGTTGTTTGGGCTGTTTTCTAAAAAAGCCTGTCTTCCATTTTCTCTAATAATGCTTAATTGACTGTCAATTTGTTTTACTTCTTCAATTAGTGATGCTTTGTTTTTTGAAGTATGCCAAATATAAGTTGCTTCTTCCGTGTCCAAAGTCTCCAATACAATGAAATAATTATGCACACCTGCAAGCAAAAAAACAAATGAAAATGGACTCAACACAAAACGAATCTTCATTACCTGATTTTCGTGTCTGTCTGCTAAATATTGAATATGCTGGGAATGTTTGTATTGCTTGTTTTTGAGAATTTCATTCAACAACTCTTCTGCATTTGAATAAATTTTTCCCTGCTCTTGTAATTCATCAGATGTAACAATATTTTGCTTTTTTGGAGTGAATTGCTTGAGTAATCCTTTATTTAAAAATTGAAATTTTACACCCTCAACTACCTCTTTATTTATCTGGTCAATGTCAGTTGATAGTGCTAATTGAGAAACCAATTTTCCGTTTTCAAACTCTGCAAATATTTCTACACTAATATTCTTTGATTTTAATGTTTTGATGAAATAGGGTTTTAACACTTCAAATTCTGGTCTTATTTCAATGTTTTCAACCTGAAATTGCAGTTCGGTATTCATCTCTACAACGGGATGTTTGAATGCTACACTTCCGTAATGAAACTCCAATTCCTCAATTGGAACCTTGATTTTCTTTTCTATAGTCAAAACATGATTTGAAGTTGTGATTTCGTTCTTTGGTTCATCAAATAAAGTTGCTTGCTTGTCAATTTTTCGATAATAAGTATTGCGCTTCAGGAAAAGCTTATTGAGATGATCAATTTTATAGTCTCTGTAGTCGTAAATAGTAGGATTTATTTCCGAGCGTTGCACTCTGCCAATATATTGAATTAATTTACCTTCAAAAGAAAATGGATAAACCAAAAACAAACAGCTAATATTTGATAAATCTGTTCCTTCACCAAAATATTGGCCTGTTGTTATTAAAACCTGAAAGTTTCCTTCTTGTAATGTTTTCCATTTGGATTTTTTGGAAGTTTCTGAATCTTCACCGCTCAGTGCAATCACTTCATACGATTGTTTTAAAAACAAATGCAGCGTATCAATATGATCTTTTCGTTCGGTGATGATAACCGCTTTTTTCCCTTGATTCAATTCCGTTTTTATATCTTCCAATATTAGCTTATTTCTAGCTGTATCGTGAACCAATATTTTGGATAAAGATTCAAAATTGTCTGTTTTGGAGTTATAAGGAACATTTAATTCCGTGTTTCGGATAATGATTTTTGCTTGTTTGTAATTTTCAATTTCAGTGAGCTGAATATTGGCAATGATTTCTCCCAAATGGGTAAAAATCATCTTCCCATCATTGTACTTTCGGAAAGGAGTAGCAGTCAAACCATACAGATAATAGGTGTGTAATTTTTCAATTGTATTCCTGAATGTTTCGGCAGGAACGTGGTGGCATTCGTCCACTATGATAGTTCCAAATTGATTTTGAACAGATTCTATTTGTTTTGGCAAACTTTGAATCGTTGCCACGGTAATTTGTTTGCCAATTTTTGACTTTCCCTGACCAATAACGCCAATATTTCTTTTCGGAATTCCCAAAAATGCTTCAATCCGTTCTGTCCATTGTTCCAATAATTGTTTTCGGTGAACAATAATAAGTGTAGGTTGTCCTTTATCTGCAATTATCTTTAACCCAATAACTGTTTTTCCTGAACCCGGTGGCGCAACTATTACTCCGTAATCTTTTTTAGAAACGGCTTCAGTTACTCCTAGTTGATGATTTCGTAAAGAAGCATTAAACGCAAAAGGAATAGATGGCTCTAGCTTTCTATTATCTTGAAACTCAAATTCGATTTGTGATTCTTTACAAAATCGCAAAAGCTTTCCGATAAAACCTCTTGGAAGGAAAATTTCACTTTCCGTTTCTTCAACTAATTTAAAGTATCGGGTTGTTTCAAATGTATTCCTACCCGATTTCTTTTTGATGAAAAACTCAGAATTGGCAAAATTCAATTCTTCTTTTAGGAAATGAATAAGTTCTGGCGTTAATCCACCCCTGCTTAATCTTACATTATTGCATAAAGTTATGTTTACTTTTCCATTTAGTGGTTTCGCTATTGTAAACTGAATATTAGGTATTAATCCTTTATTCAGTTCGTCTAAATAATCTGTGGAAACCTTTTGTATCTTTTTTATAAAATTCCATTGGTCAGTGATAGGTTCAAATGTTTCAGGATTGACAAAACAGCTATTTCCTTTTTCAAAAGTTGGTTTAAAAAGTGGCAACGCAATCAAGTTTCCGAAACCCTTGCCTGAAAGAAAATCTTGATTGGGAAATAGTCTGTCAAAACTTGAACTTTTGTCAAAGACCGAAAATGCACCCGATTGTTCTAAAATGGAAATGAATATTTTGCGACTTCTTATAGCTGGATATGGTTTGTCAAAAAATATCCAAACGTGTCCACCGTTACCCGAACGTGAACGCTCCAAGTAGGCAGGGATTTCTTTTTCTTTACAAGCATTAAGAAAAGTAACGGCTTCATCTTGCCAATTGGTTTTATCAAAATCGGCTGCTAAAAACCAAGTGGTATTGTCTTGTAATAATGGGTAAATTCCAATATGATGAAAACCCTCCAAATGCTTTTGAATTTGTTCATCAGTTAATTTCAAATAAGATTTCTCAGTAAAATTTTGAAATGTACCTCCATTCATTTTATGTGCACGAAAACGATACGGGTCATAAAAAATCGCTGGCATATAGCCCGACTTGTTTCCTTTCTCCCAACGAACAGCAAACACATCTTCACGTCCTTTAAAGAGGGAGCTGAATAATTGAATTTGAGGTGAGGGTGCATTCATTGAAAGGGAATTTATAATTCATTTATCTCCTTTTCAATTAAACGGTATTTGTCTTTTACATCTTCTCCTGAATAAAAGTCTAGCAAGTCTTTTTTCGACAATGTTCCTTGATTTAAAAAGCGTTTCAGATATTCTTGATTGAATTCCATTAAAAGGATTGATTTCTCCAGTTGCTTTAAAATTGCCTTGTTGTTGTCAATATTATTATGAACCAAAGATTTTATTGTCAATACTTCGTTGATGTCTTTGATGATTCGGTTTACCATCATTGCTAGTATGTCTTTGTCGAGTTCAATTTCTCTTGCGTTTAAAGCAATGTCACGAGCTAACATATACGCAATAGCCAAATTGCTGTAATCTCCTTTTTGCGAATTTATGATTGCTATAAATCCAACTCCCGGAATATACCCTACATTTTCAAAATTCTTTAAAATGGAATTTTCAACTAAGGAAATATCAAAAACAATTAAACTTACTTTACTGTCTCTGTTGGCTTGTGCTTCTATTAACTGGCTCCAAGCAGTATCAGATTTTCGAGTAAAAATATCTTTGCTTTCAATGTCTCCTAAACGAACACTTTTGTCAAACTTACATTCGATTGCAATTTTCAAATCAGGCGTTCCGTTGACTTCACAGATAATATCACCTGTTTTGTTTTTGGGTAAATTCCCTGCTGTATTTCCTGTTAAGAATGCCCGGTCTTTTAATCGCTTATCTAGAAAATATTGATTTAAAAATTCTGCGATTTCATCTTCCGCTAAAACGCCTTTAATGGTTGATTTGTAGAAAAGTTCTTTCTTCATTTCAAAAATCATTTTCAAGCTTTCGAGCTCTGTTCCTAACTCATTGGATGTTTTTGAAAGAAAAGAGGAGATTCGGTCTTCCATTAAAGCCAACACTCCAATGTAAATGGCTCTTAGCAATTTATCATCTCTTTCAGTTGCAGGAAGATTGTCAAAGTAATTGAAAACGATTTGATTCTCGATTTCAAATTCTTTGATTTCAATTCGTTTGAGTTGTTGGTTTATCTTTATAGTTGCCATTATTCTGTTCTTAATTTATCAAAAGCATCTTTAATTTTTTGTGGTATCACAACCTCTGATGAAATAAACTTTAGTAAAAAATCAGCTGATTCTGAACCTTTAGAAGGAAGTTTGAGTAATGAATCATAATCTATGTCTAAGGACTTTGATTTTGACTTAATATAACTTTTAAGAATAGGGTAGAATTTTTCAAAATCTTGGCATTTAACCTTTTTGACAACTTGATTTTTAATTGTTTGAATTTCTTCTATTGTGAACTCAAACACACCGATATAATAATCATTTAGTAGATTAAGCCACAATTCATTAGCTAACGAGTCTTCAATATCTTGGTCTCCAACAAAAAACATACTTTCAGCAATTACACTACTTCCAATTTCATAGCTCATATCATTGTCAAAGAGGTAAATAATTTGTTCTTCTGATTTTTTAAAGTCTCCTAATATCTTATCTATGATTCGTTTGTTTTCGTTCCATTTATTCTTTCCTTGAATATTTATCAATTGAATATTGTCATTTATCAGTGTGTTGCCAGTGTAAATCTCATATAGTTTGGGAATTAAATATTGTTCAGTATCTCCCTCCACAATTAGAAACCTATCATAAAATAAGAAATCGCTATTTTTTATGTTTAGAGATAGAAAAATTGATTCAATATCCTTGCAAAAAAATATGCCAGTATAACCAAATTCATCTTTTGATACACTATTGATTTTATTCAGATTTCATTACTGTCCCATTAAAATCTAAAATAGTTCTTTGAAATATTTGAAATATAGTTAGTTACAGAGGTTTTTCGATTAAACGGATTTCAATTTTAACTTTTGCAATTCTTATACTGATTTGCAATGCATAAAGACAAATTCG
>JBGTEN010000140.1:0-38774 GCA_041747755.1 Arenibacter sp.
AGGAGGAGCAGGTGCGTGGGAATTGGCTGTACAATATCCTGATAAGTTTGCCGCTATGGCCGTTGTTTGCGGGATGGCTCCCTTGCCTTATGCTTCATGGATTGACAAAAAAATGCCAATATGGGTTTTTCATGGCGATAAGGACGATTCCGTACCCATCTCAGAATCTATTGATATGGTAGCCAAGTTAAAGGAAATGGGTTACAATGTGCAGTTCACCATTTATAAAGGTGTGGGTCATGATTCATGGGTGCAGGCCTATTCCAATGAGGCATTATACAAATGGTTTGTAGCTCAGAGACGAGCTCCTGCTCCTCCGCAACTATCTGCTAAATAGATATTTCAATTCTAAAGAGTATCATTTTTTTGCAAGCTATAACGAAACAGTTATGTTTTGCCTATTACCAATCGGCAATCCCAAACTGTTACGGCAATTTAGGATTATCCTTATGGCTATGATTTGAAGTTCATTTTTCTTGTCACCTTACCCAAATTGTCATAAAATCGGACTTCTTTTACATCCGGGTTAATATGTATAATTCGGCTGGATTGAGATTGGAAGGAACTACCCCAATAAAATTCCTGAATACGCTTTGATTCATTTTTGTAAAGCAGCTCGCACTTTACTTCGTCTTTTGTTAGTCTGATTATTTGCTGGGTATTGGCGTTTTGTTTTTCAAACACTTTTAGATCATCGTTGTTCTGAGAGGCTACTACAAGCGATTTTTTATCAGAAATAGCAATGGATACCAAACTTTTTCCATCTCCCGGAACAAAGAAATGGCTATCTTCTAATGATAACGGAACAAAATTTCCTTTTCCAACGTTCTTAAGGGATAATCCTACCAAAGCATCCGCTCTGCCTTGTTGGACTTCAACCCCAAAATCGTTTCCTATCAAAAGGATATCCAGATAATTATCATTATTAAAATCGATAGGTAAAATCCCATAAATAGGGGCCATTTGAGCTTCTTTGGGAAGTTTATGAAGTTTAAATTTCCCATTGCCCAAATTTTCTATCCAGGCAGATTCCATTGAATTAGCAGATAAGATGGTAGCCCCATCCATTAGCCCATCTTTAAACATTTCAGGGGTTGTGGTTTCTCCAAATTCTCCGAAAGAATTGAATAGTTTTCGAATCCCGGCAAATTGTTTTACCACATCTTCCCAGGGATGGTATAAGTATTCATAACGAGTTCCTATACTATCTCTTAAATAATAGGAAATCATGGGATCTATCATCCCATTATTGTCTAAATCTTTGGCATATACTCGTAGCGGTTCTTCTTTAGTTCCTTTAAAATAGGTATTCTCTCCAAAGTTGCCTACTACATAATCTATGTCCCCATCATTATCAAAGTCACCGGCCGCGATGCTGTTCCACCAACCCATAGCTTCTCCAATACCGGTGGCAGCGGTTACTTCTACCAATTTTCCCTTTCTATTTTCAAAAAAGCGAATAGGCATCCACTCGCCCACAAGAATAAGATCCGGCCAGAAATCGCCGTTAAAATCGGTCCATATAGCATCACTTATCATCCCGGGAAATAGAAGTTCATTTGCTATTTCTGCCGTAACGTCCACAAACTGGGGATTGTCTTTAGTGCTATCATTTCTAAGAATGTAGGAGCGATCTGCTTGAGGGTAAGACATTGGCAGCACTCTACTCCCAATAAAAAGATCTAAATCGCCATCACGATCAAAATCGGCCGCTTTAACGCTAGATCCATTAGCTCTGATGTCGGGTATGGCATTTAAGCTTTCAGTAAAATTACCTTTACCATCATTAATAAAAAGAACATCTTTATATAGCGCATCACCCACAGGATATTGTGCAGAGCCTCTGGCTATATACAGATCCAGATCTCTGTCATTATCTGCATCAAAAAGAAGGGTGCCTGCATCTTCTTCGTGTAGTTCGGGATGCGATTTATAAACTGCTTCATTTTGTATGAATTGACCATTAGGTTGTTGTATAAACCACCGTTGTTTAAAACTACGACTTGCTCCTAATAGCATATCGTCCAAACCGTCATTGTTGATATCCCCAACAGCTATGGAGGGGCCAAACTGAGAAAATTTATGAGGCAGTGTTCGTTGAAAATTAAAGTCTATAAAATCCATATCGCAATCTACATACTCCATATTATAAGCTGTAGAAACCTCTTTGAATAGGGAATTTTGGTTTCCGGTGAGTAGTGTAAGACTATCAGCAGCCGCAATTTTTTGAACCTTGGTTCTATCATAGGTAATCTTTAATTCCTGCCCGCCCTTAATCGCTCCCATCTTTTGGACTTCTCCTCCGGGCCAAGTAAGCTTTAACGAATCTATGTTTGTACTGTTTCCCAAGCCGAAATGCAAAACACTTTCCGGTTTGGAAAGGTATCCACGGGCAGAAAGCAAAATGCGTTTTTGTTGCATGCCCTTAAAGTAGATTTCTGCGGTTGTTCCTATGGCATCCGGGTTTTTATCCGAACCGATTAATTTTAGTCGCAGATAATTATTTTTTTTAGAGCTAGTATTTGCTGTATTCTCTAACAGCGTCATTGGATCATTAATATTATTGATAACAAGATCTAAATCCCCGTCGTTGTCCAAATCCCCATAAGCTGCTCCGTTAGAGAAGGTTTCAAAATTCAAACCCCATTGGTTGGTGACATCTTCAAAAGTTAAATCTCCCTTATTTTGAAATATAAAATTGGGCGATTTAATCTCGGGAATAGCGGCTATCAAGTCTTCCTGACTAACTAATCTGCTGGCGGTAAGTCTAAAATCTCCAAAATCCCTGTCGGTGACATCTTTTGGAAATCCGTTTACTATTAGTAGGTCGTCCCAGCCGTCATTGTCAAAATCTGAGAACAAAGAAGCCCAGCTCCAATCGGTTTGGTGCACGCCGGAATACATTCCAATATCACTAAAGATAGGAAGACCGGTTTCCGGATTAGTTCCCAAATTTAATTGTAGTGTATTTCTGGTATATTGGTATTCGTAATTATACTTTTGAGTAAGTATTTCCCGCTGGTAACTGCTTCCACCCTGAAATAGTTTTTTTCGCTTGTTGTAGTAGGGTTGCATTTCGGAGGTAAATAGATCCAAGCGACCATTATTATTAATATCCCCAAAGTCGCTTCCCATGGAAGACAGACTAAAATGTTTAAAAAGTGCGCCGGCTTTATTAGTAAATGTACCGTCTTGATTATTTATATAGACCAAGTCACTCGTTAAATAGTCATTTGCCACGTAAATATCCATCCAACCATCGGCATTAAAATCGTTGATCAGGGCGCTATGACTAAAACCGTTGTAGCGAATACCGGCATCTAGCGTAACATCTACAAATTGCGGGTGTCCTAAACTATCGTTCCACCGGTTTTCAAACAATTTGTCCCGACTCATGGCTAACTTATCATCAGTTAAAGGTCTAAATTGATTGGGATTAATACCTTCTATTTGGTTTACTGCAATGAACAGGTCCAAATCTCCGTCATTATCATAATCAAAAAATTGGGCATTAGAAGAGTGACTATCATCTGCAATGCCATAAGCTTCGGCCATCTCTTTAAATCTTGGGATTCCGTCTTTGTCATTTCCTTGATTAACATATAATAAATTCTTTCTGTGTCTGGCATCTTTTCGCAGGGTATTGCAAACATAAATATCTAGTTTTCCATCCAGATTAATGTCAATAATGGTAACACCGGAAGACCAGTTCAAGGAATCCGGTTTTACAATCCCGGCCGATACCGAAATATCTTTAAACTTTAGTTTTCCTTCGTTTAAGAATAATTTGTTTTCCACTTGGTTTCCGGCGAGAAACAAATCGTCTAGGCCATCGCCATTAAGATCTCCAATCGCGACTCCCGCACCATTATACACAAATTCATTTACAAGAATATTGAGGGAATCACTTTCTGTTAATTGGTTGGTAAAATGAAGCCCTGAAACAGCGGCATCTATTTTTTTAAACATCGGGGTAGTATCCTTACAACCATGGAGGAGGAAAATAATGGCTATGGCGTAGATGATAAAATTGTTAAAGCGCATTTTACTAGTGTTGTTAGTTTAACCCGTATTATGCATTAGAAAATTTATTACGGGTTTAAATTACTTCAAAATAAGGTGTTTCACTCCGTTTTCCTTCTTATTCACAAACTTTCATTGTTTTTACTGGTGTTCATGAACCTCCTTCGTCGGTTTCGCCATAGCGGTGCTATGCCTCAGTAGGTAAAATTACTTATTTTATTGCACTTTAATTCCTCATGGCAAAGTTCTAGTACATAATTAGGGTTGAATTGGTTGTTGCAAATATGCAAGAAGAAGAATAAAGAAACAAATAAAAGGGCCACTTGAAACAAGTGGCCCTAGAAATATACTATAAATTAAAACAAACAAGTAAGTTAATAACCAGGATTTTGGGTTAAAACTCCGGTTTGTAAATCCATTTGGGTTTGTGGTATGGGTAAATATTCATTTCTACCGGCGGTAAAAGATGCTCCTCCAAATTTGGTTACCAAAAATTGGGATTCATAGGCTAAATAAGCGTTGAGCTCCTGAGCGGCGATACCCCAGCGAACCAAATCAAAGAAACGGTGTCCTTCTCCCGAAAGCTCTAATTTGCGCTCAAAACGCACCGCAGCAGTCGCAGATGCAGGATCAGCAAATTGAGACGGAGGATACAAAGCAATCTCATAATTGGCAGCAAAAGAATTGTCTGCCCTTTTTACCCAATGAAGAGTGTTTGCAGCCCTTGCACGAACCATATTGACATACTCTCGTGCTTTTTCAAGACTACCATTGGGAGCCCCTATTTCAGCTTCAGCAGCCATTAATAGTACGTCAGCATAACGGATAATGGTATAGTTCATTGTAGCATACCCTCTTGTCCAAGAACTACCATCGGTAAAGGTATTCTCCTGACTTCTGTAGTAAATGTACTTTTTAGGGGAGTAGGGACCGCCATATGGCTGGCTTCGAATCCAAGCTTTTCCGGGATGGTCTATCCAATCCAAGTAGGGAATTCCTCTTCTTCCAATGGCATGGTCAATACGTGGATCTAAAGGACCGGCATCCGGGGTAAAAGGAGCATTGGATTCTATGTTATAATCGTTTTTTACCGCATTAGCAGGAAGGTTGTAGGATTTATCCAATAAAGGTAATCCACCGGAAGTTCTGAAGGAGTTTGCCAATTCAAAGCTAGGTTGAAAAAAACCGCAACAATTGCCCGGACCATCCGGACCGGTGTTATGGGGATAATTCAAATCATCAAAAGCATTGGCATTTTGAACGTTAAAAGAGTTATTTGCAGATTCCACATCAAAAACGGCCTCAGCATGCTGGTCATTTTCTGCATTGTAAATGGATGGAAAATCATCTAAAAGGGCATATTTATCACCGGCTGGAGTAACTCCCTCTGCAATAACTAAGTCAAACCAAGTTTTCGCTTCTGCAAATTTGTTTTGAAATAGCTTGGCTTTTGCCAGATAGGCAGCAGCAGCCCATTTGTTATTACGACCCAATTGTGTTGTTGCGGGCAATAAATTATAGGCATCTTCAAAATCAGCTTCAATTTTATCCCAAACATCCGGCGTGTTCGGAATAAGAACGATTTCCGTAGGAGGCACCGTTTCATCAAAATAGGGAATGCTATTAAAGTGCTTTTTTAAATCAAAGTAAAAATGACCCCGCAATAATTTCGCTTCCCCTTCGATACGGGCCACGTCGGCAGCAGGGATATCAGCGGCCTGACTTAGCAATAGCAAAACCCTATTGGCTCTACTTACGCCGTCATAACGCCCTCTCCACAAACTGTTAATATCTCCATTAACGGATTCTATTTCGTAACGTTGTATGGGATTAAGAGAAGCATAATCTCCGGCATCGGTACCTTTATTGGCATCCCCTCCTAAAATAGAACCGGTTGGCCAATGGTTGGGTCCTTCAAAACGGTTACCAAAAACCCCTCTTAACGCGGCATAAGTTCCAATCAAAAGCCCTTCAATCCCTGCCTGTGTGGCTATTTGCGCATCCGCAAGAGAGCCTGTAGGAGGCACTTCTAAAAATTCGTCATTACATGACACTCCCAAAACGAGGAGCCCCATGGTCAGAGCAGACAATTTTTTTAATTTATTCATAGTTTTCATAGTTTGTTTTTGTTTAAAGATATAAAAAATCTATACATTTTTTATCATTTTCTTAGTTAAAATCCTAGAGATAAGTTCAGTAGGTAGCTTGGTGTTACAGGATAGTTCCCTACATCAATACCAAAGTTACTATCTGCGCCGGCTACCTGTGGGTCTAATCCACTGTAGTTGGTAATCGTCCAAATGTTATTGGCAGAAAGACCTAAGCTTAATTTACTTAGACCAAGGGTCTCTAACAACATGGTGTCAAAATTGTAAATGAACGCCAAACGTTGTAGTCTCACATAAGAGCCATCCTCAACATACCAGGAGTTTGCGGCACCATTAGTACTTAGGTTTGAGGCACTTTCCCAGATGGGTGCTCCGGCATTGTTACCCAAAGTCGGTGTCCAGGAGTTTTTAGCATTAACCCCTTTGGCAGCACCTTCAAAGGAACCAAAGAAATCCGTATACCATTTGGAAAGGTTAAAAATATCGTTACCTACAGAAGCAAACCAATAGGTTTCAAACTCTAAGTTTTTATAGCGCAAATTCAAAACGGCACCACCTGTAAAATCAGGAACCGGGCTACCGATAAAGGTACGGTCATCGGCATCAATAACGCCATCGCCGTTAACGTCTTCATAGCGGAAACGACCCACGCCTTTTCCTTGCTGTGCAGGGGCAGCATCTACTTCTGCTTGGCTGTTAAAGTACCCAATCACATTATAGCCAAAGAAAGCAGATAATGTTTGGCCTACAGCATTCCTTATGGGGTTAATCCCACGTTGCCCTGACGGACCCCTGTTAGGGCCAACTGCACCATCAATAAAATCGATTCCATTTCCAGGTGCCAAGGCCGTAATCTCGTTTTTCAAGAAAGAGCCCGTAAAGGTGCCTGTAAAAGAAAGGTCATTGGTAATTTTGCTTCTGGTGATTACCTGAAGATCAACCCCGGTATTTAACATACTACCTACGTTTACGGAGGGTGCTTCGGCATTGTTTCCAGTGACTCCCGGAAGCGGTACAGGAATTAACAGATCTACAGTTTCCTTTTTCCACCAGTCGAAATTAAATTCCAAGTTATTGTTGAAAAAGGCTAGGTCAAAGCCTACGTTGGTGGTGGTACTAGTTTCCCATTTTGCAGCCGGATTTCCGATGCGACTTGCTGCAAAACCTTCATCGACCCCACTGTTCTGCCCTTGGATAGGATAAAAGGTTCTATCTCTTCTTGAGCCAAATAAGAAAAATTGGTTATTGGGATCTACGTTATTGGAGTTCCCCATTTCACCCCATCCTACACGAACTTTAAAGTCTGATATAACATCCTGATTTTGCAAAAAGGGTTCTGCAATCACACGCCAGGAAGCACCCACCGCAGGGAACACCCCATATTTGTTTTCACCCCCAAAACGGGAAGAACCATCCCGACGGATAACCCCGGTTAGATAGTACCGTTCATTCCAGTTGTAATCCAGTTTTCCAAAGGTTGAGGAAAAGTTAACCCCGTTAAATAGGTTACTGGTTACTGTAGGGCTTTGTACATTGGCCAAATTTAGAAAATCCAAATCGGTAGAGAACGGGTTAATACCGCTACCACTGATGAATCTACCTGCACCTGTGTTTAAGGCCTCAATACCTGCTAAAACTTTCAATTTGTGGTTTCCAAACAACTTCTCATAAGTTGCCGTATTGGTAAAGGTCCAGTTAAAATTATAGGCGCTACCTTCTGAAAAGCTATTGCTTGCTTCCGGTTCAGAATCCCCTAAATACCGGTAATTAGGATTCACAAAATGACTATTGTTGTAGCCACCACCCAAACTGCTTCGCAATTCCAAACCCGCAACAGGACGTACAGCAACATAAATGTTACCAAACCCACCAATGTTATAAGCTTTATCATCTCCAAAGTTCCGTACTTGTTGTCTTACCGGGTTCCTCGGATTATTAAAGCCTGCAGCACGCGTACTGGCATAGCTGCCGAATTCATCAAATACCGGAATAATGGTGGGCATACGGTAAGCAGAAAGAATTACCGACTCGCCTGCTGCCCCTTGAACGCCTCCATCACCTCCAAAACCACCCACAGCCGATCTGTAGGTTACCTGAAAATTCTCTCCAATACTTAACCATGGTTTAACATCCCATTCCGAGTTGAAACGGGCACTATATCTTGCAAATTCATTTGATAGTAGAATTCCACCTTGATTTTGGGCAGAAAGGCCCATAAAGAATCGCCCGTTTTCTGTACCCCCGTCAAAACCTAAGGAGACTCTGCTTATGGGAGCTACTCTGGTCAATTCTTTATACCAGTTAGTACCTGCCAGATTAGGACGGATCAAAAAGGTATTCTCTGGATTGGCTTCAAAATTCGCGCGAATCTGGGCAAGATTAATATCCGCTTCAAAAACCCCATTTTGCCCATCGGCATGCAAATAGTCCGGGAAACGTGGCGTTGGCTGATTCCCATATTGTGGGTGGGTATACTGAACGGCGGTACCGTTGGCTGCGGCATTGTTCTCAAACCCAATGTGGGTATACTGTGCCATTTCCAATGGATTCAACATCTGTGGTGAACCCCCAACATTGGGATCTGTTAGACCACTGGTAACATCCAATGTCATCTGGGTTTTCCGTTTGCTTCTGGATCCTTGTTTTGTTTGGTAAACTACTACTCCATTGGCAGCTCTGGCTCCATAGATGGAGGCTGCTGCCGCATCTTTAAGAACAAAAGAAGAGGCAATATCATCCGGGTTAAGAAAATCAGTATTCTCCACGGGTACCCCATCTACAATATATAAGGGTTGGTTACCTCCAAAGGCACCAAAACCACGTACACGGATTTGGCTGGTACTTCCCGGTTGTCCATTGGTAATAACGGTTATACCCGCAACCCTACCTTGTAATTGTTGTTCAATGTTACCTGAAGGGATAGCTGCTAATTCCTCTGCTTTAAC
This sequence comes from Arenibacter sp., assembly GCA_041747755.1. Lineage (GTDB taxonomy): Bacteria > Bacteroidota > Bacteroidia > Flavobacteriales > Flavobacteriaceae > Aurantibrevibacter. The sequence continues at coordinate 9,077 of JBGTEN010000140.1, forward strand.
TATAGAAATAGCACCTGTAGTTTCCCGCTTGGTTTCCGTGGTATACCCTGTTACGATAACTTCGTCCAAAGCAAGCCCTTCTTCTAGGCTGGCATTGATAACTGTACTACTGCCTACAGTGATTTCCGCACCATTGTAGCCTGTGTACGAAAATACCAATACGTCCCCCGCACTGGCCTGGATGGAATAGTTACCATCAAAATCGGCAATGGTACCACGAGTTGTTCCTTTTACAACTACGTTGGCCCCGGGAAGTGGTACCCCACCGGTATCGGTGATGGTTCCTGTAATGGTGGACTGAAAATCCACAGCTACATCCAGTTTCCCAAAATTCATTTCAGGATTTGCAAGTACGCCCTGCGTACCAAAACAAATCACCATCGATAAAAGTCCCATAGCAAAAGACGATACTCTTTTTTTGTAGGGCTTTAACAAATGATACTCGTGTTTTTGATTCATAATCATTGTTGTTTGTTAGTTTTAAGTTATTTATTAAATCCATAATTTTTCTCATATAATATTGCCACAAGCGCAATTATATGTTAAAGAAATTATAAACCGGGGATAATATTACTAAAATAATGTGAAATAGCGTTAATGAAGGTTAATTTTTTTGTCAAAAATTATTTCCATAACAAAATGCTTAGGATTTGTGAGTCTTAAGAATAAACCCCTAAACTTTTGCCGAACCTCTAAAATTTATACAGTTTAATTTATAATTCAACAATGTTTTGCTGTTTTATCGATGAAGTGCTTCTTTGTCTGTAAACCACCTGAAACCCTTATCAATATTGACTGGTTACTTAGTTGTATTTCCTTTTTTTGAATAAAGATGGGTGACCTATTTGCCACTCTAAATCCCGGTATAAATTGAGCAATCAGCTGTTTTTTATTTAAGCACAAGTCTTTTTATTATGTCCATTGCTATGCAATTCAGGATAGCGATAATTGTTGTATTTTATCGACAACCTACTTTTTTATAGTTTAAGAAGAACGTAGAAAGGAAATGCAGATAGTGTTAATCTAGATAATTCCCCAAAGGCTCTGCCTCGGGGTATCCAATTCACCTCTCCTTTGGAGAGGTCAGAACTGCGAGAAAAGGCAGTTCTGGGTGAGGTAAAATAAAAGATTTCGGTTTTTGATCCCTGAAGGTCAAAATGAAATAGGAGAAATATCTCTAAGGGTCTGCCACGAACATAGTCTGTTTCGAGAAATTTTTATTAAAACTCCCTTTTTTGTTATTCCTTTAGGCTTAGGGATCAAATGATATGTTTTCCTTAGTTATTCGTATAAAAAATTGCAAATTCTCTTTATTATGTTTTAAATTGTGCAACCAAATTAAAATCAACTCAACGTATGCAGATAAAAGAATCTTCCACGATGTATGATGTCATCATTGTTGGATCTGGGGCCGGAGGTGGAATGGCTACCAAAGTATTGGCCGATGCTGGTCTTAAAGTGGCTGTAGTAGAAGCAGGTCCTTTTTTTGATCCTAAGGATCCCGAAACCATGACACAACTAAAATGGTCTTATGAATCCCCTAGGAGAGGAGCAGGTACCACAAGAGCTTTTGGGGAATGGGATATGGCTTATGGGGGCTGGGAGATAGAAGGGGAACCGTATACGCATGTTCCGGGAACTAAATTTGATTGGTTTAGATCACATATGTTGGGAGGACGAACCAATCACTGGGGAAGAATCTCTTTACGATTTGGTCCAAAAGATTTTAAACACAAAGACGTAGATGGTCATGGAGATAATTGGCCTATTAGTTATGATGATGTAAAACCTTATTATGACAAAGTAGATAAGCTCATTGGTGTTTTTGGAACTAATGAGGGTTTGCCCAATGATCCGGATGGATTTTTTCTACCTCCGCCAAAACCTAGATTACACGAGCTTTTTTATATTCAGGGAGCCAAAAAAACAGGTATTCCGGTTATTCCTTCCAGAATGTCTATGCTTACCAAAAAAATTAATGAAGAGCGTGGGGTTTGTTTTTATTGCGGGCAATGTGGTAGGTCTTGTTCTGTTTATGCCGACTTTTCTTCCGGTAGTTGTTTAATTTTTCCCGCTCAGAAGAGTAGAGGTCAGGTAGATTTATTTGTAAATTCTGTTGTTCGGGAGGTTACTACAAATGAAGAAGGAAAAGCAACAGGTGTCTCGTACATTAGTAAAGATGATCGCAAAGAATACAAATTGAAGGGTAAAATCGTTATTCTGGCTGCTTCGGCCTGTAGTTCTGCCCGAATCCTCTTAAATAGTAAAAGCAAACAGCATCCCAACGGACTCGGAAATAGCAGCGACCTAGTTGGTAAGTATCTACACGATTCCACAGGTGCAAGTCGGGCCGGTTTTATTCCCGGGCTTATGAACAGAGATGTATCTTATAATGAAGATGGCGTGGGAGGTATGCACGTATACTCACCTTGGTGGGGCGATAATTCGAAATTGGATTTTCCCAGAGGCTATCATATTGAAGTCTGGGGTGGTGTTGGTCAACCCAATTACGGTTTTGGATTTAATCCAAATGAATTTAATAAATTCTTTGGTCTACCCATAGGAGGCTATGGGGAAGGACTTCGAAAAGACGTTAAGAAATACTATGGAGCTGTGCTTGGTTTTGGCGGTAGAGGTGAGGGAATAGCCCTTAAAGAGAATTATTGTGAAATTGACCCCACTACGGTAGATGAATTTGGTATTCCGGTACTTCGATTCAATTATAAATGGTCCGATTTTGAGCGCAAACAGGCCAAACACATGAACGAAACTTTTGAAGAACTTATTCATAATATGGGGGGTGAAGTTTTGGGAGCCACTCCAACCAAAGAAGAAGATTATGGCTTACTGGCACCGGGAAGAATTATACATGAAGTAGGAACAACGCGGATGGGCGATGATCCCAAGACTTCGGTAACTAATAAATTTCAACAACTGCATGATGTCGATAATGTCTTTGTAGTAGATGCAGGAGTATTTGTATCACAGGCAGATAAGAATTGTACGTGGACAATTTTAGCGCTTTCATGGAGAGCTTCAGATTACATTATAGAGCAGTTGAAACAGCAAAATATTTAAGAAATGGATAGAAGGAAAAGTATTAAAACCATAATTCTCGGTTCTGTTGCAGGAGGTTTGGTAGTACATGGGTGTGCACCACAGGGCGAATCTGTAGAAAATGCTGATGTTCTTAAGGGTAGTGAAAAATTCTTTGGGCGCACCCCAAAAGAACTTGAGCTAATAGCAGAACTTAATGCCAAGCAATTTTTAAGTGTACATGAATTAGAGACGGTTATCGTGCTGTGTAATCTGATTTTGCCGCCAAACGAAAATGGAGGACCTGTAGAAGCAGAGGTACCGGAATTTATTGAGTTTATGGCAAAAGACTTGCCCGGAATACAAGTAACACTAAGAGGAGGACTCATGTGGTTGGACCATAAAAGTAATACGGAATTCGGAATTGAATTTAAAAGTGCATCGGACACACAGCAAAAGGAAATTTTGGACACCATTGCCTTTTATGATTCGAAAGTACCTGAAAATCAAAGACCATTAGAGATACAGTTTTTTTCCCTTATGCGAAATTTAACGCTCACCGGCTATTATACCAGCAAGGTGGGGATTAAGGATTTAGGATATGTGGGGAATCAACCCAATGTATGGGACGGTGTACCCCAAAGTGTACTGGAAAAACATGGCGTGGCATATGATGAAGCGTGGTTGGCAAAATGTATTGATCAGAGCAAGCGAGGTGTCATTGCAGAGTGGGATGAAAAGGGTAATTTATTAACTTAAATTTGAGTTTGACCTAACTCGAATAGAGAATGGTCTTTAAGACATAAATAATCAGTAAGTTATTTATCAGTTAGTTTAATAATAATTACTTTCATTTCTTTTGCTTGTCCAAAAGAAACGAAACAAAGAACCTGCCTGCCGGCAGGCAGGAAAGACACTTTTATTCATGACAATTTTAATGTTTTTCTAAGGAATTCATGAATGCAAAGCATTTCCGTAGGAATTTTTCAGCTAAAGCTGAAAACCGTCCGGCAAACTCTGCGTCGTCCCGCAGAAGCGGAACTCCTGAATTTCAGAGCTTTGCTCGGACTATTCTTGCGGAAAAGGTTAAGAGACCAAACTTAAATTTAGAAACTTCTATCAAACTTAGATTAACTTAAAAACTAAACAAACCACTACTATGAAAACAATTAAGCATTTTTGGATGGTGACAGGCGTCGTTATCCTCTTTCAATTTGTTGCTTTTACGGCTACAGCCCAGGAGGTAGGCCTTCAAATGTACAGCCTTAGAAATCAGTTTAAAACGGATGTTCCCGGCACATTAAAACTAATTAGCGATTGGGGAATAACCAAGCTTGAAGGTGGAGGGACTTATGGATTACCATTGGAAGAATACCAGCAGTTGCTAAAACAAAATAATCTGGAAGTTGTAAGTGTAGGTGCTTCTTTTGAACAACTACAAAATGAGCCCGAGAAAGCTATTGAAAATGCGAAGATTCATGGTGCAAAATATATAATGTGCGCCTGGGTGCCTCATGCAGAGGGAATCTTTGCATTAGAAGAAACACAGAAGGCGATTACTGTTTTTAACAAGGCTGGAAAATTAATTAAGGAAGCGGGTTTAATTTTAGCATATCATCCTCATGGGTATGAATTTGGGCCTTATGAGGATCGAACCTTATTTGATTATATGGCCGAAAATGCTGAACATTTTTCATTTGAAATGGATGTGTTCTGGATAAAACACCCCGGTCACGATCCGGTTGCACTTTTGCGCAAATACCCATCAAAATTTGTGCTAATGCATTTAAAAGACAGAGCTCACGGTACTATTGGTAACCAGAATGGGAGAGCAGATGTAGAGACCAATGTGGTGTTGGGCAAAGGCGATGTTGGTATCGCTCCTATAATTGCCGAAGCCAAGAAAATGGGCATTGAGTATTTATTTATTGAAGATGAATCGTCAAGAGTGGTAGAACAAGTTCCTTTAAGTCTGGAATTTTTAAAGAGTTTGGAGGAATAAAAGAACTATCGCGTTACAACAGAAATTGGGTCAAATTCTTAACAGGAAGTTCGCTAACTATTAGAATTTGACTTTTTTTTTGGTCTTATTTTGAATTATCGCTGCCAAAGTCTTCGATTAGCTGTTAGATATTTAAAATGATGTTAGCCTATTTTCATGTCGCAACAAAAAACCGTAATTTCAAACAAAATTAAGCTTCTATGGACCTAAATAAAATCTTGATTTTGTTTTCACATCCCCTGTTTGAAAAATCCCAGGCGCATAAGCAGTTGGTGGCGCATATACCCCTATCTGAAAACATTACTTTTCATGATTTGTATGAGCACTATCCGGAATTTAATATTGATGTAGCGCGCGAGCAAGCCCTGTTGAAAGAGCATGATATTATAATTTGGCAGCATCCACTCTATTGGTATAGCTGCCCTCCTTTGATGAAGCAATGGATTGATATGGTTTTAGAGTACCGATGGGCTTATGGTTCTGAAGGAAATGCTCTAGTGGGAAAACACATTTTTCAAGTGGTTACCACAGGTGGGAAGCAGGAGAATTATTGTAAAACAGGGCGGGATCGTTTTACTATTTATGACCTACTGGAACCTTTTAATCAAACGGCCAAAGTCTGTAAGATGCATTACCTACCTCCTTATGTGGTTCACGGTACTTTTGATATGGAAATTGAAGATTACAGGCAAGCCGGGCAACAATACCGCGACTTATTGCAATTTTTATTGACAAATCGTTTGGACAATAAAGAATTTTCAAAGACCTTTTATATGAATGATTGGTTTCACAAAATAGCTACTCATAATGGAAACTAATTTCTTTCAAGAGGCTATTATTTATTTAACTGCAGCCGTTGTTTTTGTTCCTCTGGCAAAAAAAATGGGCTTAAGCTCTATTTTGGGATATCTTTTTGCAGGGATCATTATTGGTCCGTCTGTTTTTGAATTAATAGGGCAAAAGGGATCGGATATTATGCACTTCGCTGAGTTTGGTGTAGTCATGATGCTTTTTGTAATAGGGCTAGAATTGGACCCCTATAAATTCTGGAAAATGCGCAAGTTTATTGCCGGTATGGGTTCTATTCAGGTTTTGGGAACTGCAGTTGTTTTATTTTTTGGTTTACAGCTTATTTTGGGATGGAACTGGCAGATTGCCCTTACCATTTCTTTGGCCTTAGCCCTTTCATCAACGGCAATTGTATTGCAAACCTTAAAGGAAAAAGGACTTAATAATACCTCCATGGGAAGGTCTTCTTTTGCAGTGCTACTTTATCAGGATATTGCGGTAATTCCCATTTTGGCCATTATACCATTACTGGTTTCGGAAGTATCCGGAACAAATGTAGTTGAGATTACACCTTCCCTAATTTCAGACTTTCCCGGATGGCTTCAAACACTGGTAGTTATAGGGGCCATCGTTTCCATTTATTTTGCAGGAAAGTATCTTTTTGTTCCTGTGTTAAGAATGGTTGCTAAAACCAGATTACAAGAGTTATTTACAGCCTCCGCGTTGCTCCTTGTATTTGCTGTTTCGTACTTAATGCAATTGGTAGGGCTTAGTCCGGCCTTGGGCGCATTTATGGCCGGGGTGGTTTTGGCAAATTCGGAGTTTAGACACGAGTTGGAGGGAGATATAGCACCTTTTAAGGGACTTCTTCTGGGGCTATTTTTTATCGGAGTGGGTGCTTCCATAGACTTTAGGTTAATTTTAGAAAATCCGGTTTTTATTTTAGCTTTTGTTATAGGCCTTACGGTATTAAAGTTTTTAGTACTTTTTGGCATCGGAAAATTATATGGAAAGAACTTAGATCAAAACCTGCAGTTTTCAACGGGCCTGAGTCAGGCAGGAGAATTTGGTTTTGTGATCATGGGTTTTGCCATGGGGTTGGGAATAGTACCCGGAGTGCTTTCCAACCAAATTTTAGCGGTAATTGCCCTTTCTATGCTACTAACTCCTTTTTTAACCGCGTTAAATGAAAAATATATTCTTCCAAATGTTGGCACTAAGGCAACCGTAGATGATGAAGATGTTGAAATTGATGAACAAAATGAAGTAATCATTGCCGGTTTTGGCCACTTTGGAAGTACCATAGGAAGAATGCTCCGGGTTAATAAAGTAGATGTAACCGTATTAGACCATGATGCAGAAAGGGTAGAGACCTTACGCAAATTGGGATTTAAGGTGTATTATGGGGATGCAACCAGATTATCTTTGTTAAAGGCAGCGGGAGCTGATGATGCCAAATTGTTTATTGCAGCTATTGATAATCCTGCGATTAACCTTCAATTGGTGGAGCTTTTGCGGAAACACTTCCCCCATTTAAAGATTTTGGCCCGGGCCAGAAACCGTAACGATGCCTATGAGTTAATTGACCATGGGGTTGAAAATTTCTACCGGGAAACGTTGTACACAGCGGTACATTTGGGTGTTGACGCTTTGGTTGAGCTTGGCTTTAGAAAATACACTGCAACCCGGCAAGGACAACACTTTATAAAATATGATCAGGAGACCACCTTGAGGTTGGCTAAAAAACGGCACGATAAAATGGCGTATATGGTTACGGTTCAGGAAGAGGTAGCGCTTCAGGAAGATTTGTTGCGACGCGACTTGTTTGCGCAAAATCAAGGAAACGATCACTCCTGGGATAGTGAACATTTGAAAAAAGATGTTCAGGCGGTTCCTGAAAAATAGGACTCCGACTACTTTTTAATTGCTAATCCCACCATGGAATCTGCAGTGCCATAATACAAGAACCACTGTCCCTTAAAAAAGACCAAGCCTTCTATAAAAGTTGTGCCCGCGGCATATTGACCTGAAATTTCGTGGGGTAAGTCAGGACAAATAAAGGGTGTCTCAAGTCGCTCAAGCAGCATTGTAGGGTTGTCCTTATTAAAAAGTACCTGTCCGCCACAATAGGTTCCTTCCGGTACTTTGTCGCTGGCACCCGGGCCACTTAGATTTTTACCATTGTACAATAGCAGTATTCCGGCCTGAGTGTATAATGCAGGGGCCCCCGGTTCTGTTAGGTGGCTGTCGAATTCTTCTAAAGTAGGTTCAAAAACCCTTAAAAGGGCTCCATTAGTTGTTAAAATAGGTTCCCAGTCCAACAAATCATCAGATTGAGCCAGGTTTACAAACAGTTCTCCCCAATACATCAGATACTTACCATTTACTTTTTTGGCACGTAATTTCCCATCTACAAGCTCTGTCACAATGGAGCCCGATTTGCTCCAGATATCCAAAAATTTGCCTTCATGAGTATTTTTGAAAACCGGGCCATGTTTGGTCCAGTTCTTTAAATCATTGGAGTAAGCTGCGGATAATCTGGCTATATCTTTGTTCCAGCTGGTGTACAACATAATGTAGGTGCCTTCCGGGGTTTCTACTACTCTTGGATCTTCAATCCCACCGGGATAGTCCCATTTTTGAAACTCGTCGTTCGAAGGATAGAGCACAGGGTCGGTATATTTTGTGAAATTAATTCCGTCGGTACTATAGGCTAGTCCAATCCGGGAAGTTCTGCCTCCCAAAATTGCCGTTGGATTATCCTCTGCGCGAAATAGCATAAAAACGGTATCGTTGCGTACAATGGCTGCAGGATTAAAAACATCTGCTTTTTGCCACTTCACAGGGCTATTTGTTATCGGATCATGAAATACATAACTGGAGTCGGCCTGCATAATGGGATTTTGCTCCGGTTTTTCAAATCCCAACAACCATTTTTCCTGAGCTACACTTGCTGAGGTAAACAATGTAATTGTTAGGAGTGCTACACTAATTTTGATTTTAGTCATTTATTCTTCTTTATTTTACCCAGAGTGAGCGGTTAAAAAATATTCTTACCAGATACGATTGGTTTATTATACCCTTGTTATATTTGACTTGGTATTCTTGTTGACATAGGCTCCATTTGCAATTTTGAAATTAAGTTCATTTTTAGAACCTTTTCCGCAAGAATAGTCAAAGCAAAGCTCTGAAATTCAGGAGCTCCGAGATATCGGGGCGACGCAGAGTTTGCCGGACGGTTTTCAGCCTTAGCTGAAAAATTCCTACGGAAAAGTGTCTTTTTCTTTGTTTACTCATTAAATTTCTATTTGTTTTAATGGGTATTCGTGAACCTCGTTACTCGGTTTCGTTTCTTTTGGACAAGCAAAAGAAATGAAAATAGAAAATAACAAAAATTTAAAAAATCAATAATTACTTAGTAATTTATTGATTACTAATATTTTACAATTATTTTTTATTCTGTTTGAGTTGAACTGATATTAATTATATCTAATATGAAAGGAAAGATACTTGTTTTTAAAGGAATGCTGATTTTTGGATGCCTTTATTTTTTGGGATGCAAACAGAATGCCTCTAAAGAGGAGGCTATTCCGGAAACTGATGAAAGGGTGGTTGTACCGGATTCAGTGCTGAAATCGCCCGAGAAAAAAGAAGTAACACTAAAATCTTTTGATGGCGAAAGGGACACATCTTTTATCCGTTTGGCAGATTATAGTAGCGATTTTGCCTATGATATGCGTTACGCAACCGACAATAATTTTCTTAAAGAAAAAGTCTATGCCTGTGCGGAATGCTACACCCGTGTAAAGACTGCCAAAGCATTGATAGAAGCAAATCAAGAATTGATAGAAAAAGGATTCCGAATAAAGTTTTTTGATTGTTATAGGCCGCGTTCGGTACAATATAAAATGTGGGCACTGGTACCCAATCCACAGTATGTAGCAGATCCTAAAAAGGGCTCTATTCACAATAGGGGTGGGGCAGTGGATATTACTTTAGAGACTTTGGATGGTACCGAATTAGATATGGGAACTGACTTTGATTTCTTTGGAAGACGAGCTTACCATGATAACTACGAGCTACCGCAAGAGGTATTGGACAATAGAAAATTACTAAAAGAGACCATGGAAAACCATGGCTTCTGGTCCGTTCGCTCAGAATGGTGGCACTATAACCTTTCGGCTGCTAGCAGTGATAAAGTGGCTAATTTTAATTGGCCGTGTCCAAATTAGGGCTTGCTTTATTTAGAACATTGGAGAACCATGTATTGTTCATTCATATTCTTGACAAAAAATAAATACTGATCTCCACCATCATTAATTTTAAACTTTTTACGGATATTGGCTACACTTTCAGGGAAGTTTCTGGTGCTGATGTTAGCCTTGCTGTTCCTTAATGGGTGAAGGTTTTTTTTGGTATAGGGAAAAACAGCATCAATCTTAAAAATACGACCCGGAAATGCAATTCCTTTGTCTGAGGTGTACAAATGGGTATGATTGTGCAATTTGCTTAACTGAAACCGATTCCCAAGCGTTTTGAAAGCACCTGACTTTAAAATTGCGGCATTGGGTTCGTATAAAAAAGTTAGCGGCAGTGCCAGCTCAGCAAGAGCGTTTTTTTCTTCAGATAGTTCAAAATCGAAAACAGAGATGCCTGTACTTGCGTAATCAATAGTTTTTACCGCAATGGAACCCACATAACGCTTTTCTAAAATCCATAGTAATTCTTTAACTTCATTTCGGACCGAAATCACATGTATTTCTTTTACATTTTTTAATTCTTTACAGCCAATGGAAATATCCAAAAGTGGTGCAGTTTTTATCAGAATTCGGTCCGTTTTGGTAAAGAGCAATTCTAAATTTTCAGGTACATTTGGAAGGCAATCTTCCAGAAAAAAAACTCTTTTCTTCACTTCATTTCTTCGGGAGGGGTCAATAAAAATCCAATCGAATTGTTCCTTATTTTCTAGTAAAAATTCGAATCCGTTTTTGGGAATTGCAATGATGTTTTTGGCTCCTAAAACGGTGAAATTATAAGCGGCTATTTCGGAGAGATTTTGGTCTATTTCACAATGGAAAACTCGGGCTATTTTTTTTGAAAAAAAGTAGCTGTCTACCCCTAGGCCACCGGTTAAATCAGCCATACTTTTTCCGCGTATTAAAGTAGCTTTATAGGCTGCTGTAATTTCAGAAGAGGTCTGCTCTATATGGAGTTTATTGGCGTAATAAATAGTTGGAGTATTATAGTAGGTTGGGAGTTTTCCTTTACACTTTTTTTTGGCTTCTATCTGTTCTGCTACTTCCTGAACAGAAACAGTGCTAAAAGGCAACTTTTTGAGAAGAACTGACATGATGTCAGTATTCAAATTTTCATTTATAAATTCCTGTATTCCAGTATTTAATATAGTCTTATTCAAACTAGAGCTATAAATTTTTGGTAAGTGACTTTACCATTTTATTTTCTGATAAAAACTCCTTTAAAATCACCTTTATTACGGTATATCCGGGTACGGCTACAATCATTCCTGTTACTCCAAAGAGCAATCCCGCAATAATTATTATCAAGAAAATTTCAAGCGGATGCGACTTCACGCTATTCGAAAAAATGAAAGGTTGAGAAAAGAAATTATCTACCAATTGTCCTATCATTAAACCAATAAGGACATAGCCCGTTTTAGGCAAGATTACACTGCTGAAATCGGCACCTAAATTACTCGTCATAGTTAGAGCAATCATGATAACTCCCCCGATGATTGGTCCAATGTACGGGATGATGTTAAAAAGGGCACAAAGAAAGGCAATTACTATGGCATTTTCAATGCCTACTAATAGCAGTACTATAGTGTAAATTACGAACAGAATAAAAATTTGCAATAACAATCCAACAAAATATCTGGAGAGTAAATTGTTGATTTTTTCTATGGAATTTACCAGCTGATTTTCTTTTTCATGAGGTACAAAAAGCAAGAGTCCGTTTTGCAATAATTTTCGATCTTTCAAAAAGAAAAAGGAAATAAATAAAACTGAAAAAAGACCAATACTAGCGCTGCTTAGTACGTTTAAAAATGAGTTTAAAAAATTGGGAATAAACCCAAGATTTAAACCTTCTAAAATGTTTTTCTCAATATTGGATTCTTTTAGCATTTCGTTTACCATCACAGGAGAAGAACCCAGATAGCCCATTATCTGTAGGTTAAGTGCGTTAAGACTTTTTTGTAAATCATCCAAGTTTAGTAAGGACAGATTTCTGCCTTGCTCGGTTAAAAGCGGGACAAAAAGTGCAATTATGCCACCAATAATTCCTATCATCATCAGAATTGTAATTACCACAGCCAAGGTATTAGGCATTTTTAGTTTTCTTCTTAAAAAGAACACGACTGGTCTGCCAATAAGAGCAATTACCGCTGCAATGGATAAATAAGCAATAACCGAGCGTATCTGGTAAAGAAAATAGAGAAAAAGGGCGACCCCAACCAAAATGGCTACAGCTCTTAAAATACCTTGAGAGATGGTTTTTGCTGTCATATCTTAATTTTTAAAAACATAAGACAAAATATTAGCTCCCATTTGAAGCGCTTTTAGGCGTACTTCTTCCGGATCGTTGTGGACTTCCTTATCTTCCCATCCATTGCCTAAGTCGCTTTCATAGGTAAACAAAAGCACCAATCTTCCCTCATGAAAAATACCAAATGCCTGCGGTCGTTTTCCATCATGCTCATGAATTTTAGGTAAACCTTGGGGAAAAGCATAGGGTTTACTGAAAATGGGGTGGTCTGCACCCAATTCTTCCAACTCCTTATCCGGGAACACTTTTGGTAATTCTTTTCTAAGGTAGGGTTCTAAGCCATAATTATCATCTATATGTAAAAAGCCTCCTGCCAATAAATATGTTCTTAAATTATCTGCTTCTTCTTCAGTAAAAAAGACATTACCGTGGCCGGTCATATGAAGAAAGGGATACTGAAAAATTGCTGTATTTTTCACCTCCACTGTTTGGGGTTTTGGTTTTATTCGGGTTCCTGCGTTTTCATTTGAAAATCGGATCAAATTGGGCAACGAAGTAGGGTTGGCATACCAATCTCCGCCTCCGCTATATTTTAAAATGGCAATTTCTTGCGATTGGGTATAAAAACTTAAACCGAATACAAAGAAAACTATAAAAAGACAGTGCTTCATAAATGACTAAAATGAACAAATCAAATTTAAGCATAATCATACCGAAAAAAATAGGAATTGTTTATTTGTTCGCTTTATCCGCGTATTGCCTACTTTTATAAGAGCTGCAATGGACTATGTATTTAGCAATGCCACCAAGGTACAGGCTACTAATGCCGCAGTTTCTGTTCTAAGTCTATTTTCCCCAAGCGTTATGGGAACAAACCCTTTTTTTAATGCGAGTTCAATTTCCACGGTAGAAAAATCACCTTCCGGCCCAATAAGAATAGTAACTTCTTTTTTAGGGGTTAACCGACTTTTAAGACTGGTTTTGTCACCTTCTTTGCAATGGGCAATAAATAATTCGCCTACATGAGAAGATGCTATAAAGTCTTTAAAGGAAACTGAAGAATTTATCCTGGGCAGGTAAGTTTGCAAAGATTGTTTCATTGCCGTTTGTACTACCTTTTCCAAACGGTCTTGTTTTATTACTCTACGCTCAGAGTTTTCGCAAAGAATTGGGGTAATTTCGTCTATTCCAATTTCTGTAGCTTTCTCCAGAAACCATTCAAGACGATCCATCATTTTGGTTGGTGCAACGGCAATATGTAATTTATATGGTCTCTCCGGTTTTTTAACGGCACTAATAATAACAACACCACATTTTTTTGGATCTGCCGCTATGATTCTGGACTCAAACCAATAACCACTTCCATTGGTTATATACAGCATATCCTCTTCCTTTTTTCGGAGCACTTTAACAATGTGTTTACTTTCCTCTTGTGAGAAGGTAAAATGAGCCGTGTTAGGGTTTAGTTCCGGATTGTAGAAGAGTTGCATAGATGCTATTCTTAATAGTTGCTTTTAATTTTTATCGGAGACATTTTATCGCAAGATACTTTTTTGATGTTCCGGATTTCTGTTTAAAAAATGACTGAGTAAAAAATGCACACTAATGAATAAAAATGCCACAAAAAGGTATTCATTAAAAAGATGAGTTTTTCCTGATGCATCATAAAACGATTCATAAATTTTAAAGGAAATGAGATAATTTATAAAGATGCTTAACAGGAGACAAAAAAGGTACTGCCAATTTTTAAAACAGCTGTAATAGAGCTTTAACGAAAAGACAATTTTAATTTCCCTAAGAAATAAGGAACCCGCCAACGGCCATAGGAAGAACAGGGGCAAGGTGAAAAGGCGAGACTCCCTGGCAAAAGAAAGCAACAATACTATAACGGTATTCAATACGAAGGTTAATAGGAATGCATTGATTAACTTTTTCTCCAGATTAGTGGGAACTCCATTTTTTAGGAATGCCCAAAGCAAGTATAAGAAGGTGCCCAGAGATAAGAAAATGGAAACGATAGACTCCACGGCATTTTTCTGATTTTCGAAATTTTCTAAAAAACAGGAAAAGCGATCTCCTACTTCTGTTTCAGCTCCCTTTAATAATTCCTTTTGGGAGAGAAAAATACCCAAAAAGATGATATATAGAAAGAACGGAGTTACTATAAGCAGCCATTTACGAAGGTTTTCTTTTGACCAAAACAGCTGAGATGAATTGATACCTACAGGAAAGAAGAGAGCCATAGCAGGAAGCAGCAGCACACTGGTTTCTCTGGAGATAGTGGCTAACGTAAAACACAATAGATAGGCAAGCCATCTCTGCTTTAGAAGTGCCAAAAGGGCCATTAAAATCAGGCAATATTGTAAAGGTTCATCATAAGTATAAATGGGAGAGAAAAAGGCAAATAACACAGAAAAGGTTAGAAAATATGCCACAATTGCAAAGATGCTGTGCCAATATTCTTTTGTTAATTTAAAAGCCAGCCAAAAGAGGAGTACACCACTAAAAAAAAATAGGGTGTAGTTCACCCATATGTAAGACTTACCAATACTTAAACCGGATAGTTGCGATGTGGTTTCAATAAGAATGGTGCTAAGAGGTCTTCTGGAAAAAGCAGGTAACTCCTTATGATAATTTACCATATAGGTTAAGTAACCATTAGATACCCTATGGTTATTATCATTCAACATGCTATCAGAAAACGTAGCCATGTGAATCCCTAAACTGAAAAGCGTTAATAACAGACTTATCAAATAAGGAATTATCTTCTTCATTTACGAAATTACATATTTGGCTTTAGGGCTAACACTCTGGTTGGTAAAATTTGCCTCTTTGTATTTTAAATAGCCAACAATACCAATCATTGCTGCATTATCTGTACAATACTCAAATTTAGGGATATAGGTTATCCATTGGTATTTTTTCTCTGCATCTTCTAAAGCTTTTCGGATTCCTGAATTGGCAGACACCCCACCTCCAATAGCTATTTGTTTAATGCCGGTCTGTTTTACCGCTTTTTTGAGTTTATCCATTAAAATTCCTATGATAGCGTCTTGAATGGAAGCGCAGATATCATCCCTATGCTCTGTAATAAAATTGGGGTTTGCTTTCAATTCTCGTTGAATAAAATAGAGAATACTTGTTTTTAAACCACTGAAGCTAAAATTTAAACCCTCAACCTGCGGTTTAGGAAAAGGATATGCCTTAGGGTTTCCCAATTTGGCATAGGCATCTACCAAAGGTCCACCCGGATAGGGCAAGCCTAATATTTTTGCACTTTTATCAAACGCTTCCCCAACCGCATCGTCTAGGGTTTCTCCTAAAATTTCCATATCAAAGTAATCTTTGACCAAAACAATTTGTGTATGGCCTCCACTTATGGTAAGGGCAAGAAAAGGAAAGCTAGGTTTTTTATGGTTCTCTTCATCAATAAAGTGAGCTAAAATATGGGCTTGCATATGGTTCACCTCAATCAAGGGAATGTTTAGTCCCATGGCTAAAGACTTTGCAAAAGATGTTCCTACAAGTAATGAACCTAAAAGACCGGGGCCACGTGTAAAAGCTATGGCGGATATCTGTTTTTTATCGATATTTGCTTTGGCTAAGGCTTGGTGCACCACCGGAACAATATTTTGTTGGTGTGCCCTTGAGGCAAGTTCAGGGACAACACCCCCGTATTCCTCATGAATTTTTTGCGTAGCTACAACATTGCTAAGCTTTTTATTGTTGCATAATACTGCTGCCGAAGTATCATCACAAGAAGATTCAATAGCGAGAATATAGATTAGTGCATTTTCCACTCAGGTTTGGAATAATAATTGACTGTACAAAGGTAAAACATAAAGCCCTATCAAAAAACTTAGAAAAATACTGCTTAGGATGGTATTGGGAGTTCTTCTCTTTACCGTTTTGGGAACTTTTGTTTTGTCGCTTCCCATTGTGCAAACTCGCTTTGCTAAATATGCCACAGATGCTATTAACGCAGAGTTTGGCACCAATATCTCTATAGACAAATTAAAAATCTCTTTACTTACCCTAAACACAACACTCAATGGTGTATATATAGAGGATTACAGAAAAGACACTTTGTTTTATATCAGTGAACTTACTACATCCATACTCAATGCAAGAAATCTGGTAAGAGGCAGACTGGAGTTCGGAGATATAGATGTTGAAAGATTAAATTTTAAGCTAAAGACCTATTTGGGTGAACGAAACACCAATTTGGAGGTTTTTATTGATAAGTTGGATGATAATAAACCAAGACCACCCGGTACACCCCCATTCTACTTTTCTTCCTCAGAAATTGATATTGCTCAAAGTAAGTTTCAGCTTATTGATGAGAATCTTGAGAAAGCTAAGGTATTAGATTTTAAATATTTGCATATCGCAGCAGAGGAATTTAAAATACTTGGGCCTCAAGTGAGTATGTGTATAAATGAAATGTCATTTTTAACTCCACAGGGTATTACTGTAGATAAAATGACTACCGATTTTTTGTATAATAAATCTCAAATGAGGTTTGATAATTTAGTGCTGGAAACTGCCGAATCACACCTTAACGGGTATTTACTATTTAATTACAACCGCGCAGACTTTGCAGATTTTCTAAACAAAGTTAACATAGACGCCGAGTTTGTGGATTCTGAAATTGCTCTAGACGAAGCAAATCTGTTTTATGATTTATTTGGGGAGGGTAAAACAGTTTTATTTTCTTCCGGCATTAATGGCGTTTTGAACGATTTGACTGCCACCAATCTTTTCTTACAATCTGATGAAACCGGAATTAGGGGTGATTTTAATTTTAAAACACTTTTTAACAAAGAAGAACCTTTTATACTGAATGCTGATATAAGGAATATTACCTCTAGTTACTATCAAATAAGGGCTTTACTTCCTAATATTTTAGGCAAGTCGCTTCCAAGCTCTTTTGAAAAATTGGGACAATTTACAATACGAGGGAATGCGGTAATCTCAGAAACTTCCATAGTGACAAGAGTAAATATTAATACAGATATTGGAAGTAGCTATTCAGATATCGCCATATCCAATATAGATAATATAGATGCTGCCACGTATAAAGGATTTGTTTCTTTAATGGATTTTGATTTGGGCGACTTTACAGAGAACGATAAGATAGGACTAACCACATTAGACTTTAACGTAGAAGGGGTAGGTTTTGTAAAAGAGACTTTGAATACGGAAATTATTGGTCAGATCTATTCGGTTAACTTTAATAATTATGAATACAAGGATATTAATGTTTCCGGAATACTTAAAGACCAGCTCTTTGATGGGTTACTGGTATGCGATGATGAGAATTTAAAATTTAATTTTAAGGGGTTAGCAGATTTTAAAGAGCAAAAAAACAGTTTTAATTTTATAGCTTCAGTAGCCTACGCCGACCTAAAGAAAACCAACTTTATTAACGATAGTGTTTCAATCTTTAAAGGTGATGTAACTATGGATATCACCGGGAATTCTTTAGATAATATTGTGGGCGATGTTAAGTTTTCTAACACTATTTTTCAAAATAAAAATGATATTTATTATTTCGACGATTTTAAAATATCCTCCACTTTTGAAAATGACACCACCCGAACCATTGATATTAACTCGCCGGACATTATCACCGGCTATGTTCAGGGTAATTTTAAGATAAAGGAAATTGGCAGATTGGTACAGAACTCAATTGGGAGTATTTATACCAATTACAAACCCTTTGAAATTTCAAAAGGGCAAAGACTGGCTTTTAATTTTAATATTTATAATAAAATTGTTGATGTTTTCTTTCCTCAGGTACAGTTTGATGCCAATACCTTTATTCGGGGAAATATAGTTGCTGATGAAGGTGATTTTAAACTCACCTTTAAATCGCCTAGTATTACTGCCTATGGAAATGAGTTTGATGATATAGATATAAGAATAGATAATAAAAATCCGCTTTTCAATACTTTTATTTCGGTTCAGGATGTGTTTACCCGATATTACGACGTCAAGAACTTCAGTCTAATTAATACCACCCTAAAGGATACCTTGTTCTTTAGAACAGAGTTTAATGGGGGGAGTGATTTTACAGATAGCTATAACCTTAACTTTTATCACACCTTTAACAAGGATAATAAGTCGGTTATAGGCCTTAAAACTTCAGACATCAATTTTAAAGGAAACCAATGGATTCTCAACCAAAATAACAACTCCCAGAATAAGGTCATTATAAACAGGACCCTGGATAGTATTTCTATTCAGGAAATAGTGATGAACAATAACAACAAGGAACAAATAAGGTTAAATGGTCATTTGGCGGACTCCACCTATAAAGATCTTCAACTGGAGTTTAAGATTGTTTCTTTGGATAAAATTACCCCAACCATAGACAGTTTAAAATTGAAGGGAGAGGTGAATGGTACCCTTAACATTCTACAGAAAGATAATGTGTATTTGCCTTCTTCAAGTTTAAGCATCACAGATTTATTAGTTAATGATATTAGAATGGGAGATCTTTCTGTGGGGATAGTGGGCAACAAGGATTTGACAAATTTTGTGGTAAATTCTCAACTTACAGATAAGGGAGATGAAAAAGTGAGTGTCATAGGCAATATTACCAATGAACAGGATAATCCTCAGATGAATCTTTTGGCCAATTTTAGAAATTTCAATCTGGAGCCTTTTAGTCCTTTAGGAGAAGGTGTAATTAGCAATATTAGAGGACTGGTCAATGGAAATGTGCAGGTTAGTGGCAGTCTGGATAATCCTGATTTAAATGGCTTACTCAATTTAAATAATGCAGGTCTTGCAGTACCTTATTTAAATGTGGACTATGCTTTTGCCCCAAATGCTGCAGTACGTTTATACAATCATACCTTCGATTTTCAGAATATTGGCTTAACCGATGTGGCCATGAAAACCAAAGCCAACCTGAAGGGCACGATAAAGCACGAGGGCTTTAAGGACTGGCGTTTGGACCTAAATGTCGATACTAATAATGACCGCTTTTTAATTTTAAACACGGACTTTGAAGAAGAGGTTTTATACTATGGTACAGGATATTTAAATGGTAAAGGAAAAATATACGGACCCACTAAGGCTTTAACCATTACGGTAGATGGAGCTACTGCCAGAGGGACATCCCTGAAAATCCCGATAAGTGATGTAGCCTCTGTGGGCAATTATTCATTTATTAATTTTATAGAACGGAGTGATATTGAAAGCGATACCCAAGAAAGAGTATTAGAAAAATATGAGGGATTAGAACTGGAATTTGATTTGGCTGTTACTCCGGATGCCGAAGTGGAAATTGTAATTGACCCCAAAACGGGAAGTTCTTTAAAGGGAACAGGTGAGGGTATTTTGTTGATAAGAATAAACACCAATGATAAATTTGAAATGTACGGAGAATATGTAACTGTCACCGGAGAATTCCATTATAAATTTGGGGGTGTTATAGACAAAAAGTTTAAAATGAAACCCGGAGGGACCATTTTATGGAATGGAGATCCTTTGGCTGCACAACTAAATATGGAAGCGGCTTATTACCTAAATGCCAATCCGGCGCCCTTACTAGACAATGCCGGTTACACAAGAAGGATTCCTACGGAGGTTGTTGTTCGACTTACAGATCAATTGGATCGTCCTACTATAGCTTTTGATATTGATTTTCCGGGCACCAGCTCCATTGTTAAATCTGAACTTCAATATCGCTTGCAAGATCCTACTGTAGAAGAAAGAAATGCATTTTTCTTGTTGGCACAAGGTACTTTTGTCAGCGATGGTAGTGGTATTAGTCAGCAAGCAGTCACAGGAAATTTGATACAGACTGCTTCAGGACTTTTAAATCAGGTATTGGGTGGCACAAATGATAAAGTAGATTTTGGAGTTTCTTATGAGCAGGGCTTGTTAGATAGGAGTACAGATATTCAGACAGAGAATAGAATAGGGGTAACTGTATCCACTCAGATTAATGAACGGATTTTAATAAATGGAAGAGTAGGAGTTCCTGTTGGAGGTGTAAGCGAAACAGTAGTCGCCGGAGATGTAGAAGTACAGATATTATTAAATGAAGAAGGTACCCTTAGCGCAAAAATATTTAACAGGGAGAATGAAATACAGCAGTTTCTTGCCGATAGGCAAGGATATACTCAGGGAATTGGTTTGTCTTATGGGGTAGACTTCAACAGTTTCACGGAACTAATGAGAAAGATTTTTGCTAAAAAAGATACCATTTCAGTTCCCGAAATAAGGCAAGAAACTTTACCAATGACCGTCATGGGAAAAGATAGTTTAATCCGGATTTCTCCAAAGCTCAGGAGTAGTAATAAGTAAACCAGTAACTATATTCGTTGCTTGTTGCCCGTTGATAGCAGTTTGTTAATTAGTTTATTTGTTGATGCGTTTAGAAAGAACCTTTCAAACATAATTTGTTGTTGTTCATAAATAGTACTACTAACTTCGAATATCTATATTTCGTAATTCAAAATTCTTAAATTGTAATTAGGTATTGCTTGTTAATAGTTATTTGGTTTTTAGAAAAACCTCCAAACCTAGAACTTTTAACCTTTGCTATTGGACATTTCAACTTTGAATATTAAGCACCAAAGAAACCAGTAATACAACACTTTCTTTGTGTTTTGTTTCATTTTCAAAGAGTAATCATAAAATCGGAGTTCCGAAAACGTTTTAGGGTTTAAGAATACTTAAAATATAGGCTTTTACATTCTTTAATTAAAATAAGTTTGTTAGTTTTACGCTTTCAAATTTTGAATGGTTTCGAAAATAAAAAAAATAGGGGTTTTTACCTCAGGTGGCGATTCTCCTGGAATGAATGCCGCTATACGGTCGGTAGTTCGTACATGTGCCTACATGAAAGTAGAATGTGTTGGAATATACCGGGGTTATGAGGGGATGATTGAAGGCGATTTTAAGCCTATGGATGCCCGAAGTGTCAATAACATCATTAATAAAGGGGGTACCATTTTAAAATCGGCTAGATCCAACGAATTTAGAACCAAAGAAGGAAGGCAAAAGGCCTATGATCAGCTTACAGCCGCGGGGATAGATGCCTTTGTAGTCATTGGAGGTGATGGTAGTTTTACGGGGGCTTTACTTTTTAATAAGGAATTTAATTTTCCTGTAATTGGGATACCCGGAACAATTGACAATGATATTTTTGGGACTACCTACACCTTGGGTTTTGATACGGCCCTAAATACAGTTGTTGATGTTATTGATAAGATAAGAGATACTGCAAGTTCACACAACCGTTTATTCTTCGTAGAAGTAATGGGTAGGGATGTTGGACATATAGCTCTGAATGCAGGAGTTGGAGCGGGGGCAGAGGAAATATTGATACCGGAAGAAAACCTTGGTTTGGAGCGACTTTTAGAATCCTTAAAAAGAAGTAAAAATTCCGGAAAATCTTCCAGTATTGTAGTAGTTGCAGAAGGCGATAAAACGGGTAAAAATGTTTTTGAACTAAAAGATTATGTAGAGGAGCACCTTCCCATATATGACGTTCGGGTTTCTGTTTTAGGTCACTTGCAAAGAGGTGGATCACCCTCTTGTTTTGATCGCGTATTGGCGAGTCGCATGGGTGTTAGAGCTGTGGAAGCTTTACTGGAGGGGAAGTCAAATCTCATGGTAGGTATTCAGGACAATAAAATTATTCTTACTCCAATAAGCAAGGCTATAAAAGGGCATACAAAAATTGACAAGGAGCTGTTAAGAGTTTCTGATATAATGACAACATAATTAATTTAAAATAGTAGAAAAATGTCAAAAGTAAAAATTGGTATTAATGGTTTTGGTAGAATAGGGAGATTGGTTCTTAGGTTTGCCGTAAATCGCGATAATGTAGAGGTGGTAGCCATCAACGATTTGTTGGATGTAGAGCATTTAAAATACTTATTGGAATACGATTCTGTTCATGGAAAATTTGATGGAACAGTTGAAATTAAAGATGGTCACTTGGTAATTAACGGAAAAACCGTAAGAATTACTGCCGAGAGAGATCCTAAAAATCTAAAATGGGATGAAGTTGGTGCAGATGTGGTTGCTGAATGTACCGGTATTTTTACAACGCTACAGACAGCTCAAAGTCATATAGACGGTGGCGCTAAAAAAGTGATTATTTCTGCACCATCTGCAGATGCACCTATGTTCGTCATGGGAGTTAATCATAAAAGTGCCAAGGCATCAGATACCATTGTTTCCAATGCCTCATGCACCACCAATTGTTTGGCTCCGGTAGCCAAGGTTTTACATGACAGTTTTGGTATAGAAGAAGCTTTAATGACTACAGTTCATGCTACAACGGCAACGCAAATGACAGTTGACGGTCCCTCAAGAAAAGATTGGAGAGGCGGTAGAAGTGCTTTACTAAATATAATCCCAGCCTCCACAGGTGCTGCAAAGGCGGTAACCAAAGTAATACCATCTTTAGCCGGTAAGCTTACAGGTATGGCCTTCAGGGTTCCAACTGCCGATGTTTCTGTGGTAGATTTAACTGTGAGATTACAAAAAGAAACTTCTTACGAAGAAATTAAAAAGGCATTCAAAAAGGCCTCAGAAGGCGAACTTAAAGGGGTTTTAGGGTATACCGAAGATGCGGTTGTTTCTCAGGATTTCATTGGAGATACGCGAACCAGTATATTTGATGCCACAGCAGGTATAGAGCTTAATTCAAAGTTTTTTAAAGTGGTTTCATGGTATGACAATGAAGCAGGATTTTCCAGTAAGATGGTGGATTTAGCAGAGTACATCAATGGACTATAAATTTTAACTATTCATCGCAGATATTCCTGAAAGCGTTCAATTTGTTTCCTTTCAGGAATATTTATTTTAAATATTGATTATGATTCTAATTGTAGATAGCGGTGCTACTAAATCCGACTGGATTGCGCTGGATGAAAAGGGAGATCAATTATTTTTAACACAAACTCTTGGCCTTAGTCCTGAGGTACTTACCAGAGAAATAATTGAGGACAGATTAGCCAACAACTTTGAACTTTCAAAAAATAAAGATAAGGTAAAACGTATTTATTTTTACGGTGCAGGTTGTGGAACAGAGCGTATGCGTAAGTTTCTTAGGAGCATTTTTACTGATTTCTTTCCCAATGCCAAAGCAGAAGTAAAAGAAGATACTTATGCTGCTATTTATGCCACCACCAAAATAGGTAATCAGGGAATTGTGTGTATTCTGGGCACCGGTTCTAATTGCAGTTATTATGACGGTCACCAGCTTATTCAAAAAGTTACTTCGCTTGGTTATATTTTAATGGATGATGGTAGCGGGAACTTTTTTGGAAGAAAGCTGTTACGGGACTATTACTTTCATAAAATGCCGCAGTCACTTGGAATTAAGTTTGCGAGTGAATATAATTTGGATGCAGACTATATTAAAGAACATTTGTACAAACAACCAAATCCGAATACCTATTTAGCCACTTTTGCCCGTTTTTTAATCGAAAACAAAGACCATCCATACTGCAAGGGAGTCATTGATAAAGGATTTCAGCAATTTATCAATAACCACATCATGCAGTTTGAACTGGCCACAAAGGTTCCTATTAGCTTTGTAGGGAGTATAGCCTATTTTCTCAGAGAGGAACTCACCATTGCCTTGGAACGTAATGACCTAAGGGTTGGGGTAATCTTCCAAAGACCTATTGAAGGTCTAATGGAGTTTCATAGGGAAACTATTTAACAGCAATCATAGAAATTTCTACCCTTACAAATTTGGGTAAATTGGCAACTTCTACTGTTTCTCTGGCGGGTGCGGTTTCTGAGTTCAAATATGTCGCATAGACTTCATTGATTTCGATAAATTGATGCATGTCCTTTATGAAAATAGTTGTTTTTACAACATCTTCAAAAGTCATTCCTGCCTCGGTAAGAATGGCTTTTAGATTTTCCATGACCTGTTTTGTCTCCTTTTTTATGTCGCCTTCCACTAAATTTCCACTAAGGGGGTCTAAGGGGATTTGGCCCGAAATATAAAGGGTATTCCCTGTCAATACAGCTTGGTTATAAGGTCCTATTGGTGCCGGGGCATTCGGGGTATTTATTATTTTTTTCATTTTATCTGAGCGTTTTATTTTTTGTTATCTATATAAGACAATAATTAGCCTCTTCTTGGCGGCTGACTTCTATTTTCCCATTTGAGATCTTGAAGAATTGAACTCTTAATACCAATCCTGAAATACCAGCGTTCAAAATCACCAAAGGGCGTCCAGCTGAAGTTCATATAAAAACTCTTCAAGTCCCTTTCAAAACGAAATTGTGTAAGAGTAAATCCTTGATTCCTAATATCATACCCGGAGGAGACACCCACTTTCCACATCGGGGTCAATTCTAAGTTTCCTGAAAACATTAAGGAGTGACTACTAAATTCATTTTGGCGGTTACTGTTACTGTAATTCGCTGAATATGCTATCCGAAGATCCCATGGCAATTTATTGCCATAATATGGGTTTTCAATTTCTTCAGAATCTTTTCGCCCCCGCTCTCTGTATCCGGAAGTATTGTCAAAATTATCAGCTCTTCCAAACAGATCATCATCCCTTCCCCCACTTGCCGCAACATAGTCATCCCCGTATTCGTCTTCTTCGTCTTCTTCGTCTTTACCGGAACCCTTTTTGCCAAAAGTTTTACTATCCAGTGAATAGCTCAAGTTTAGATTTGCACGGGTAAGTCTAAACAAACTACCTCCATTGTTGAGATTTAGCGTATTTATGCGTCTTCCATTATTGTCTATAGCGTAAGGATCAAGACCTCCTGAGAAATTAACGGACATTTTGTTATTTAAAATGTTAGTTCCTCCGGTAACATTTAAAGGGCTTAATTTTAGGGAGTCTGCCTCAAAATTATAGGCTGCTGAGACATTGAGGCTATTTAACAAATTAATTTTTTTAGGCTTTGTAGCAGTACTGTCTTTATCGCGCACTTTGGCTTCTAGTGTATTGGCTAAAGAGAAACTTAGGGCATTGGATTTGTTAAGTCCGGGAGCCCCATTCAATGTATTTTCAAATCTGCTGTATTGTATCATTTCCCCATTGGCTCCTAAATAGAAATCGTAAAACTGCTCAAAAGAAGGTGCGTAACCATAACTTATAGAGGGGCGCATTACATGTCTAATAGCTTGTAATTTTTTATCTTCCCCCCGATTGAACAAACCATATAAGGTTGTTCCTACACCAACACTCAAATTGTATTTGTTATACCTGTCAAATCCTTTGATGGTATCATTTACCACGCGTTGGGTTTCTTCGTCAAATCTCCTGTTAAAGGTTTCTAAGGTCCAAACATCATCATAGTTTCCCCCAACAGTAACACTAAAAAATTTGGCAACTTTAAAATTTGTACTTATGGGTATGGAATGCAAGGCACCTACACGGGCATTGTCAAACATTTTAGCAGTAAGGAAATCTTCATCTGTTGTACGTAATGTGTTTCTGGCATTTACGTTATACTGCAAATTGATATTTTGGATAATACCCTTTTTAACACCTTCTCTTTTGGCAAAAGGAAAGATCCGCTCCATACTTGCCTGTAGTGTAGGTAAGGTTAAATCCACGGTACCGGTGTTTGTATTTTGGTTATGTGTTGCTGTTAAACTTACATTTACCGAAGGATATTCCGGAAAGGTCTTGGAGTAGGATATGGATGATGAAAGGTTGTTAATTTGTGTATTGGGTAGATTTCGTTGCAAGAGCGAGTTTCGAAAGTATTGACTACTCCCGAGATTCACGGATGCGGAAAACCGGGAATTTGGGTTCGATTTCTGATCCTGTGAATGGGAAATTTGTATGTTGTAAATGGTAGAGCGACTATAATCACTGAAGCCCTTTTGACTGGTAACCAGATTTTCATACCTAAAATTAACATTGCCACGAAATTTATAGCGTTTTACATAGGCCGATTCCGTTCGAAATCCATAACTGCCATTGGTGTATAAATCTCCCGTAAGGGTTACATCTACATATTCACTTAAAGGAAAATAATAGCCTCCATTTTGCAAAAAATAACCTCTATTAGGATCATTTCCAAAGACGGGAAGCATAAGTCCCGCCGACCGGCCTACTGTTAAGGGAAAATAAGCAAAAGGCAAGGCAATTGGTGTAGGAACATCGGCAATATACAAATTACTAAAGCCGGCAATAACCTTCTTTTTAGGAACAAATTTTGCCTTTTTTACCCGGATATAGTAGTCGGGGTCAATAGTATCTTTGGAGGTGGTTAATTTACCTTCGCTTAAAAAGTAAACGGAGTCATTTTCTTTTTTGGTGATTTCGGCATACACCTTCATGGCGTCACTACCCAGTTGTCCCAAGCCTGCCTGTTGCTCGGTTCTTGAATTCCAGATTAAGGCTTTTTGAGTATCAAAATTAAACCGGATGGAGTCCGGAATAACTACATTTTCACCCTGTTTAAAATATGGAAGCTGAGAATAATTTCCCAGAGAATCTTTTAGTCGCCCTGCATACACTTCATTCTTTACATAATCCATAATAATTACACCGGCCTTTAATTCGGTATCCTGATAGTAGATTTCCGCTTCATTATACATGTATATTTTCTGCGTTTTTTGGTCTAATTTTACATAATCTTTGGCCTTATACTTTATTTTGTCTGTAAGAAGAGGCTCTTCTTTTTTTAAAGCAGCCCTTTGCAAAGAATCATTTACCAAACTGTCTTGAGGAGAAATTGTTGGAAATAAGGGAGCAACCAGAGTATCTGCTATTGCCTTAATAGGAAGGGGAGTTACCGGAATTTCCTGAGCAAATGTAGCTATGCAGCCAACCCAAAGCAGTAGAATAAAAAGTAATTGATGTTTGTTTGATTGCAAGGCTATAAATCCTATTTTTGTACCGGTTCGGGTTCGTATTTGGGAAATCAAACTTACATATATTTTTTGTTCTGCCTGTACGTAATTACAATAAATTTAACCATAACAGCAACATCAAAAACGGCGTTATCAAAATGAAAATAAAATGGTTTTGTATTCTGTCTTTTTGGACATTGGCTTATTTTCTTACTTCTTTCAACAAAACAGAAACCGTCTTAAGGGATGATGACAAATTTGTTGTCGTTCTCGATGCCGGCCATGGCGGGCATGATCCCGGGAATTTGGGCAATGGGTATTTGGAAAAAAATATTGCACTCAACATTGTTCTCGGTGTGGGAGAAATCTTAGAGAAAAATCCAAATATCAAAGTAATTTATACGAGAAAAGACGACACGTTTGTAGATCTTTATAAGCGGGGTGAGATTGCGAATAAGGCAGATGCCGATTTGTTTGTGTCTGTGCACTGTGATTCTCATAGCTCAGACGCCCATGGAGCAGGGACTTTTGTTTTGGGACTACACGCAAATAAGCAAAATTTTGAGATTGCAAAAAAAGAGAACTCTGTTATCTATTTAGAAGACAATTATGAAACGCGATATGCGGCCTATGATATTAACTCCCCGGAATCCATTATTGGTCTTACCATTATGCAGGAAGAATTTCTGGATCAAAGTATTTTGTTGGCCAAAATGATGCAGGATAATTTTACCGGAAAATTAAACAGAAACGATAGGAAGGTAAAACAAGCAGGTTTTATTGTCCTTCATCAGACGTTTATGCCCAGTATTTTGGTGGAAACAGGTTTTCTCACCAACAAAGAGGAAGGTGCTTATCTCAATTCCAAAAAAGGTCAATCAGAGATGGCAGCTGCAATTGCAGAGGCAATTTTAAAGTATAAGGGCGATTTGGTTGCCGAAAATAGTACTACATCAAATGAGCCGATTACAAATGCAAGTGCACCAGTGACGGAACTACCTGTCTCTCAAAATCCAATACCGGAAAAGATTGCAGAAACCTCGCCGCCCCCTGTGGTTGTGAAAGAAGAGGTTAAGCCACTTCCTAAGGATGAAACTAAACAGAGCATTGCCATAGAAAACAAAGAAAGCATCCCTGTGGAAGCAAATGAAAACGAAAGGAAGAGTAAGGCCAATCTCGTTTTTAAAGTGCAACTTATGGCAAGTTCAAAAGATATTTCTTTAAATGCGGAGAATTTTATGGGATTGAGCACCTTAACAAAAGAACCCTTTAATAACTTATATCGGTACATGTATGGCAATGCACCCACTTATTTTGATGCAAAGTTGTTAAAATCCAATGCCGATGCAAAGGGGTACACTGCTTCTTACATTGTTGCCTATAAGGACGGTGCCCGCATACCATTGGAAGCTGCATTGAAATACGTTTCCCAATAATGGCCTGTCTTCTAAAAATTATTTCTAATTTTGTTAGAACTCAAAAACTATCCGTTTGAAAATATCCAGAGAAATTAAAACAGGTATTATCGTTATTGGAGGTATTCTGTTGTTTATTTTGGGCTTTAGCTACTTAAAATCTACGCCTCTTTTTGATAATAGTAAAACGTTCTATGCTGTTTATCAACATGTAGGTGGCCTGCAACCCGGCACCCAAGTTACCATTAACGGATTTAATGTTGGAAAGGTAAACGATATTAAATTTAAGAATAGCACAGGAAAATTGGTGGTTACTTTTTCTGTCGACAATACTTTTGAGTTTTCAAAAAACAGCAAAGCAGAATTATATGATACAGGAATAATTGGTGGTAAGGGAATTCAGATACAACTTGCAATGGACAATGCGGCTCTCGCAAAGTCCGGGGATACGCTTCAATCCGAAATAAAACCCGGATTAACAGATTTAGTGCAACAACGATTGGCACCCTTACAACTAAAGGTAGAGGGAGCGGTGACCAATGCAGATTCTTTGTTAGCTAATTTTAATCAAATTTTAGATGAAAGAACAAAAAAAGACCTGCAACAAAGTATACATGGATTAAATGAATTGGTAAAAAGTTTTCAAAACAGTGCTGATGCTGTAAACGGACTTCTACAAAGCAACAAAGAGGAGTTAGACAACTCTATAGCGAATATTAATAACATTACCACAAATTTTTCAAACCTGTCTGATTCTATATCCGGCGCGGGACTTGTAAATACCATGAAGAGTTTGGAGTCTACCGTGGCAAATCTGGATTTATTATTGGCTAAAATTGAAAAAGGTGAAGGGACACTTGGAAAAATGATGCACAACGAAGCGCTTTACGATAACCTGTCCAACGCTTCAAAGGAATTGGATCTATTGCTTCAAGATTTTCGCTTAAATCCCAAACGCTATGTTAATGTTTCTGTTTTTGGCAGAAAGCAAATAGATTATGAGTTGCCCGAAAATGATCCGGCCAAGCAATTAGATTAATAGCATATGGAATACCTTCCAAATATCGTTTTTGCTATTGTTCTTGTCGCAGGAATAGGATATTTTGTAAGGAACGTAAAACGTCTTTCCAGAAA
>JBGTEN010000141.1:0-13158 GCA_041747755.1 Arenibacter sp.
CCACCCCCTGCCGGACCATTGGTGTATAAGGTTTCTACCTCATTGGCTAGTTGTTGGGCCTGCTGTTTTTCCATTGTTTTTCCCGCCACCCGCAATCTGACTTCAGTAGGTTCATCTGTCGACGTATCCCTCTTTAACAGAGAATTTATACCGATAAGGTCCAGCCTTAGGTCGGTTATGGTAAATGGGAGCAATTGAAGCCTCTTTTCAACCACCTCTTTAGCCAATAAAGCCCTTTTAAGGCAATTAGCACCCCCATAGCTGATTTCGCCTTCGCCTATGTAGCCATTTTCATAGCCTACACTTACCTTGAAGGTATCGGTCGCAGGTTTGGAAGTGGCACCGCTAAAGTGCACCCGGTCCTTTCCTACAGTAGTAAAAACCACTCCGGAAAAATCAGCAATACAGTCCGGTGTAATATAATTCTTTGGGTCATGAATTTCATACAACAATTGCTCGGTGCAGGTCGCGGGAGTAACCAAACCTCCGGCCTCGAGGAGTTTGGTAATATAGCCATTCCCTTGGGCATCAATTTCCACAAAAGGGAATCCCAAATTCCACAGATCCGGTACCTCTTTTTTTCCGGGGTCGGCAAAATACCCCCCGGTAACCTGTCCGGCACATTCCAATAAATGACCAATGAGTGTGCCTGTTCCCATTTTTTGAAATTCCAAGGGTGTCCATCCAAATTCGAACACCATAGGCGCCAGAAAAAGGGAGGGATCTGCTACGCGCCCCGTTACAATAATATCTGCATCATTTTTAAGGGCTTCCACAATGCCCTCGCAGCCCAAATAGGCATTTGCGGATATAATTTGGTCTTTAATAGAATGCAGCGGTTTCCCTGTTTCCATAATAGGGTACTCCAAATAGGTATGGATTTGATCCGTGATATCATCGCCGATAACTGCGGCTATTTTCAGTCCATATAGATGTAGAGAAGTTGCCAGTTTGGCAATTTCATTCATTGCCTCCATGGGATTGGCAGCACCCATGTTGGTAATTACTTTGGTTTTGTATTGGTGGGCCAGCGGAAGTACCTTTTCCATTCTGTAGAGCAAGAGGTCGTTGTACCCTTTTTTGTTATCTGCTTTTTTTGCCTTCTGAGCAAGAACGATGGTGCGTTCGGCTAAACCCTCAAAACAGATATAGTCCAAATTTCCTTTTTCTATGAGCTCCAAAGCAGGTTCCAATCGATCACCCGCATAACCTGCCCCACTTCCAATTCTTATTTTTTTCATCGACAGCTCTTCTTTAATAGCTTCTCCAAGTAATTATTTGTCTTATTCAAATTCCTTTTCAATGTGTTTTACCCTACCAGGTTACGGCTCCGATAAGTACAGATAATGTCAATATAATCATTGTTACCAAAAATGCCAACGGAATCGTTTTTCGCTGATGTTCTCCCAGCTCCACCCCTGTAAGACCAATAAGCAAATAGGTAGACCCCGTAAGTGGACTTACCGGAAAACCAGTGGTCATTTGTCCCATAATGGCCGCGCGACCCACCTCAACAGATGCCACTCCAAAATGGGATGCGGTGGTTGAGATTAAGGGAAGAATACCAAAATAAAAGGAATCGGGATCAAATAACAGACTGGCAGGCATGGAGATTAAGCCTGTTATGACTGCTAAATGACTTCCCACCGATTCGGGAATATGGGATACCATACCTTGTGCCATGGCTTCTATCATTCCCGAACCTTGTAATATACCTATAAAGCACCCAGCGGCAAAAAGAATGCTCGCCATAAGCAATGCCGCCTTGGCATGTGCATTAATGCGGTCTCCCTGCTGTTTTGGGTTGGGGTAATTGATGGTAATGGCTACGGCAAAGGCTACCATAAAAATAATGTGTGGTGGAGCAATTCCACTGATTAGGGTTGCGACTGCAATAATTATTGACAAAATATTGAGATAAAACAACTTAGGTCGATCTAAATCTGCGGTATGGTCCGTAGCAGTTTCAGTTACTTTGTTGACCATATCTTTCGGCACATTTTTAAGTTCCCTTTTCCCTAAGATAAAAGCAATTACCAGTACCGAAATTAATCCCATCACCACCGGAAACAAAATGGGGTTGAACAAGGTAGTTACCGAGATATCTAATGCGGATGCCGCTCGAATGGTTGGGCCTCCCCAAGGCAAAATATTCATGGTTCCTGCAGCTAAAGCTGCAATGGTTGCCAAGGTAGTCCGCTTCATATTCAATTGGTCGTATAAGGGTAATAAGGCAGGAACAGTCACCAAAAAGGTAACTGCACCCGAACCATCCAGATGTACCAACATGGCCAATAAAGCTGTAGCTACCGCGACCCGTGCAGGATCGTTCCCCGCAAATTGAAGCAGTTTTTTTATAATAGGTTTAAAGGTGCCTGCATCTGTAAGAATACCGAAGAAAAGAATAGCAAAAATAAACATCACCCCGGTAGTAGCAATGGATTGGAGTCCGTCTGTAATAAATTCGGTGATTTCAAAAGTAAATCCGGCTAATAAAGCGGTGACGATGGGCACCAATATAAGGGCTACCACGGCTGCCACCTTTTTGGACATTACCAGAAACAATAAAAGCAAAATAGTAAGAAGACCAAGCCAGGCGAGCATTTCAAAAATTTTAGCGCATAAGAGGCTAAAAATACCGAAACATTTCCTATTGAGGAAGCATTAAATTCTATTATTATGGAAGATTAGAAGAATAAGGTAAAAAATTAAACTAACGTAAAACCTCTTTAATATGGCTTTAAAATTTACAATCTCTTAACTATGTCTAAAACTAGGTAGGACAGACTTTAAGGCCTGGTTTTAAGACGACTAGATGTTATCTGTTATGTCCTTTACTTTTGTAGCCTCACCGGGAATTGAACTTATTTAGTAAAAATATTGCTTAATAACTATTTTCATTGATATAACCCTTTATTTTGTTGTATTTTATATCTTTACTTTTAAATTGATATTACATCAATTAATATAAAAATTGTCAACTAAATTATCAACGGTAATGTCAACCATAAAACATACCTTCTTTTTAAAGAACCCAAAGGCCGAAAAAAAAACGCTAATTCTTTTGACGTGCTACTTTAAAAAAGAAGAAAAGAAATTTGTGTATTCCACCGGTGAAAGCATACTTCCTGATCACTGGAATTCAACAAATAAATTTCCATCATCTAAAAAGCCAAAAGACCAAAACCATAGCAGCATTCAAACACAACTGAATAGGTACACAGAAAAGATAAACGAGGTGCAAGCCAGATGTAATAAGTTACAGGAAGATTTTACTTCACAACTATTGAGAGATTTTTTAGATGCTGAATTCAAAAAAGTAAGAAATGAAAAGCAAATTTTTTTCAAAGCCTATGATGAATTTACGGATGAACATATTAAACAAAAAAAATGGGCACCAAATACAATTAAAAAGTACTACACTATAAGAAAACTTTTAGAGGGTTACCAAGAGGATAGAGGGCAAAAGTTGACATTCAATAAAATTAACACCAAATTTCATAGTGATTTTACCCAATATTGCATAGACATCAAGGGTCATGCAAATAATACCTACAGGCGAAATTTAGGGAACTTCAAAACATTTATGTTATGGTCGTTAAAAAATGGATATACCTACTTAGATAATTTTAAGCAGTTTTCTCAAATAGCTGAAGATCGCTCCAAAAAAATTGCATTAAAAAAAGAGGATTTACAGCGATTAATGGAATTCCATTTCGAAGATAAGAAGTTGGAAAGAGTCCGGGACGTATTTGTTTTTGCTTGTAGTACAGGAATGAGATTTGGAGAGCTAAAACTAATAGGAAAACAGAACATTTCCGATGGAAATATTATTTTAAAAGAGGAGAAATCAGACAATAAAGAAACTAGGGAAATACCCCTAAATTCATTAGCTGAGGGGATTTTAAAAAAATATAGGTACAAATTGCCATTGATAACTAATCAGAAGCATAATGAGTACATAAAGGATGTTTTCAAGGATGCTGGCTTCATTCAGGATACGGAAAAAACAACATTAAAAGGTAACATACAGGAACGGCAAATTATACCCTTTTATGATAGAATTTCTACCCACACGGCCAGACGCACATTCATAACTATGATGAAGCGAGAGAGGATATCCGATAAGTTAATAGCATCCATAACCGGCCATACTGATCTAAAAACTTTAAATAGCTATTACCAGGTAGATAATGAAGCAAAGAAAGAAGCGGTGGCCGATGTATTTGGAAATATTATGCAACCATTGAGAAAAGTAGATTAAAAATGGGTAAAAAGAAAATGGAAGCGGAAAGCATAAACAGAATGTTAGGAATTCCTGATCATGCCTATCTAAATGATTATAGCATACCAGGTAGCCCAATATGGGATAAGACATCAGCGTTTATCGGAAAGGAAAGATATTTTATACATGATAAACTGAATAGAGGTTTAACAGACGAACTGAATGCCCGAGTTAATACTACTTTGCATGAAATTGAGGTTTTAAAACATGAGATTTTATTAGAAATCAAGGATAACCACGCTCCACCAATGGTTAATTTGTATAAGAAAACCTATTCTAATGTACATCAATTTGAATTGGAGTTAAAAGAATTTGCCATTATAAATAATGTGGAATTAAACGACATAGAGACAAACACAGAAATAACGGAGTTTTATTTGAGGGTTGATGATGGATTAGGAATTCCCTCTCCCATTTTAAAAGCAGATTTATCTAATACAGCAGTCAGGATCCGTGATGAGTTTCAAAAACAAAAGTTGTTCCCAAGAGAATTAGATACTCCTGTATTTGCATTAAAAACGTATCTGTTTCAAAAAATAGGGAGAGTAGATGAATTTAAAACTCCCATCAAGAAAAGCACAATGGAATACGGGAAATCCGAAGGATATAGTGGTCATAATTTTTTTCAATGGCATTCTAGAATAAAGAATTCAAATGGAAAAGGTTATAATGACTACAAAATAACCGAAAACCACGAGGAAACCCTTAAAGACTACTTATTAAAAATTGGGGAATCAGAAGCGTTCCAAAAATTAATAATGTACTTAAAGAATGCATGGAAAGAAAGTAACTAAAAAAATAAGCCCTTACCGGTAAGCCTTACCACCTACTTAGTTATCACTCCTATTTAATTTGGCACTATAAAAAAATTATAGGCCATGGGGAATCCATTCGAAGAAGTTATAAAAGAAATGCACTTTGGACTATCAGAAGTCAAGTCCGATTTAGCTGAAATCAAGTCCGCACTTAGAAAAATATCCGGAAACAAACTTTACTCTGTACAAGAGATTGCATTTGCTACAGGCAATTGTGATCAGACTATCCGCAAACAGTTCAAAAATGGAGAAATCAAAGGATCTAGAATTGGACGGAAATTCATGGCTACACAAGAGGAATTTGATCGGCTTTGTTCCAATTACAAATCCATGTTACACAAAAGAAATTAATTAATTCAAAACTAAAAAACGATGGCAGTAGTAAAAGACGATTACAAAGATTCAAAATTACTTCTTGTAGATAAAGAAGGTATACACCAAATGACTCTAAAATCAAAACTAAACATAGGTAGGCTTAACGAGGGATTCGAGTGTGGAAAATCAATTTTCCAAGATACTCCAGATAATAACGAACTGTTAACGGCCATGATAAATGGAGGGTTTAAGGGAGTTGAGGAATTAATTAAAAAAAAATCAGGGTATCCAGATGGGGAATTGACAACAATATTAAACTTGTGGGGGCGGTTAGATAATTACAGAAGGGCTAAAGAGTTAATGGATGGCAGTTTTTTTAGTTTTTTAAAGTATAACGATAGCGAGTATATTTTTGAAAATGGGAAATTTCGATTTAATGAAAATGTTGTTAAAGATTTCGAAAAACTATGTACCTACCACACAAAAAACAAAACCCAGAATATAACACTTGACATTATCGAAAAACTCTGTGAACCCCTTAACCTGGCCTTAGATATGGGCGTTATTTATCACGATAAAAACCCAATTAATTTAAATGCGACAGTTAAAATAAGGGTTGTTCGAGCCATAAGTAAATTCCTAAAAGTTGAAAACGACAGAGTTGTGCCAGACCTTTGGGAAATTTATCGGATTAAAGAATAAAAAAAAACCGGTATGGCCACCGGTTTTTTTGAGGTAAGAATATTGTTCAGAAATCCCTATAAATGCAAGCATTTAAGTCTTGTGCATTCCCTAACTCAAAGATAGCAAAATTTCCGTTGGTCGATCATATCAAAATAGTCATAAAAGACATTGAAGAAATCGACCGTATCTGGAACGATGAACGCCTTATTTGGTGGAGTAAGACAGAGGAGTTATCTGCTTCGGATTGGGAGTTGATTAGGTGTAAGGAAAAAAAGGTATATAAAAATCTAAAATTTGGTAAAACAGACTTCGGCCTATATATTATTTTTTCCCCTCATATATACAGAAACAATGGTTTACACAACGCAGATGATTTTCCGGCATATGATTGCATCCATACAATCAAATGCATCATAGAGTTCTTTAAAATAGTTCAATGCGAAAAATGGAAAATAATAAATCTTGAAATGGGTCTAAATTTCATTATGCCCGGATACGGTCCAGACTTGGTCATGTTTACTGAATATTGGAAAAAAACCCTATTCAAATATGATAGATCACTTGCATTTTGTAAAAAAGCAGTCAATCAAAGGAATGGTCGAGATTGCACCTACAAGCGATTAAAAATGTACTGTAAATACAGCCATGAACCTGATCACTGCAAACCTGATACGGTAAGACTTGAAATTTGTAGCGGTCAAACAAAATATATCAAAGGAAAACTAGGTATAGATAATATTGGATGTCTTCTAAACCCAAAGGTTTACGAAACGTTTAAAAGTGAATTGGTTCAGGTTGTAAAAGAGATGCTGATACTTGATCATAAAACAGGTTTTGAGAATCTGAACAAAGATGAAAAACTAAAAATGCTTAAGTATTTAAGTAATAATACTTGGTACCGGCAGACCCTAAAATCTGTAAATGGTTTTTGGCAAATGAAGCAAAGGTATTTTCAATTATTGGACAAAACCGGTAGTAATATTCACTTGGAACTTTTGCAAATTATCCAAAGCAAATTGAACGACCTAACAAGGCAGACGTGTTTAAATTCCATTCCTAACCAAAATAGCTTAAAACACATGAAGACGTGTTTAAATTCCAACGTAATTAAGGGTGGAAATCCAACATATGAGGATTTATCAAAATACCGTTGCAATGTTACCGGGTTAAACTTAATCTATGAGGGGCGTATTAAGGTGGGTAATCCAATCCCGAACTATATTAGAATTTCAACACTCAGGTACCTACAACAGAACGACCCTAAGGCCTTTGAACGTTTAAGATTGGATTTGATACCAAACAACTGCAGTCAACGCCCAAAGTATGAGACATCCTTACTAGCACATCTTAGTAAACAAATAAGGAATAGATTCTATAATTCGAATAAGATAAAGAAGGTAGGGTACAACCAACCTAAAGCCCAACCCAATGAACAATTGGATTTGTATGAGGCTCTAGGCCTAGAACCAATACAAGCGAGGGCATGAGCATAGCAACCAAAAAATTAAGGTACTGTGGAGCGTTTTTACACCAAATGCAATACGTTGCGCACCCCTTTATTTTAATCCTTGACACGGATTTGATAAGTGCAACACGAAATGCAACAAAATACTAAGTGCAACACTAATTTTAAACCAAAAAAACCATGAAATTGAGTAGAAAAGATTTTGCTACCTCCCTGGGCATAGACTTAAATTTATTACGAACTCACATACACCGGAAAAAGATAATTACATCCGGGGATTTTATAGAAACCACCGAAAATGAAAAGTACATTTTTGAGCAAACCACCGGCAAAGGTTTAGACCTTACTTCTTTTAATAGTTCTCAGGGTGAAAAAATTAGGGCCATGGCTGAGCTCACTATCGAAAAAATAAGCGATAAACTGATCATAGGAATAAATACCATAATCGAAAAAGCAGTTACGGAAATCAAAGAAAAAGCAGCCAAAGAGGTGCTACATCTGGTCAAAAGTAATAGTGAAATCACTTCAAATATGATTGTTCTGGAATTATCCGATAATGAAATAAAAATAGTTTCCCGGGAACAATTAAAAAAGATGGAAGAATCTGCCATTGAATTTGATGGTTTTTTTGGATGGAGCGTAATTGGTACCATGAACGATATTTTAAAAAAGGGAAGTACAGAGCCATGATTATTAAAAGCCTAAATATTCAATATACCGGTGAAATTATCATTACCGACATTGACGATTGTTTAATGTTCACCTCCAGGGCCATTCAAAAAAATGGTTTCACACTTAAAGACTTTTGGTTTGATGAAATCCTATACACCAAATGGAAAAAGATAGTTTTTGAATCGGTTGAACTCACAGAGTGGGGTATCGAATTGATTGATTTGATTTCAAAGAACATTATTGATCATGCTGCAGTGATTTTTATAACAGCTGCACCGAATCGTTTTGATATACTGAAAAATATATATCCGGTAACAATAGATAATTTACATGAAGGTATGTCCGATAACGAGAAAACGAATTTTATCAATAATTTTCAGAAAAGTGCTTTATATGTAGATGATAAAATGGCGGTTTTGGATCAAGTTGACAACCCATTGGTTAAAAAGATAAAATTTCCTATAAGGTTTAAACATGCTCAAATAAGTGAATAGGTGCAATGTATCAACTAAAATTTACAAATTGTTAATAATTAATGAATTTTAGAGTAAAATTGAAATAGTATAATACCTTTTTAGTTTAATTTTATAATATAATTGTTCAGAAATCAGTACATATGGTAAATTTTGGATTGGCGCGGGAAATATACGGCCTTGAGCCTTGGCACATGGACCCAATGTCATTAATACCGTTATCGGCTACCTTGGAAATGCTACAAAAAGGCGTACGTTTTGAGTCGGAATTTAAGTGTAATACAATTCACGTTTTAAACGCTTCTAACAAGGTTCAAATTATTTATGAGGAATACCAACTTAATACTGAAGATAACTTTAAAGGTATTGGTGTAATCAATCTCAATGGACCAATAACCAAAAACGGTGGAGCATCCTCATACGGTATGGATTATCTATCCCAAAAGATGATCAATTTATCTATTGACAAAAGAATAGTTTCCATCTTAATATTGGCAGACTCGGGAGGTGGTTCTAGTAGTGCGGTGGAAATTATGACCGATGCCATTCTTGAAGTTCAAGAAAAAAAACCCGTATATGCACTTATAACGAAAGGTGGTATGGCCGCATCTGCATGCTATGGGATAATTTCGGCCTGTAATGCCATCTATGCGGAATCTCAAATGAGTATTGTAGGTTCATGTGGCACCATGGTACAGTTTGAAGGTATTAAGGCCAATACAACCGATTCTAATGGTCTGAAACATATTCGATTATATGCCCCGAAATCCACGAAAAAGAATATTGAATTTGAGGAAGCCTTAAACAACGATAACTATCAACTGATTATAGATAATATTCTAAATCCGATTAACGAAAGGTTTACAGGATCCATTCTAAAAAACAGACCTCAATTATCGAACACTAGTTTCGATGATGGCCATACAGTATTTGCCAAAGATGCCATTGGCACTTTTATAGATGCGATTAAAACCTTTGATGAGGTGGTACAAATAGCATCGACCGGACAAACCAACATATCAAAAAATGTGGAGTTCACAAAATCGGACACCATTCAGCAGTTAACAACATCTAGTAAACCATTAAAAAACTATGTCATGACAGTAGAAAACCTAAAAACATTCCACCCCGAATTATATAACGAAGTTTTTAATTTGGGTGTTGAAGCCGGAAAAGCAAGAATAAAATCATGGATGGATGCTCCCTTAAATAATATTTGGGAAAAATGGGATGGTATAAACTCGGGGCTTAGTTATTCGGAAGCCAACGAAAAAGCATTAAAAAACTTTTATAATTCGGTAGACGAAAGGTTGGATTCAAAACTACCAGGTTTGTCAAATTCAGAGAATCCGGAGCAAAAGGAAGATTATTATACGATGCTCGAGGCTCAGGAGTTTTACGCTGAGGTGGATAGGAAATTCAAAGGTTAAAAGTCTTCGATTGTCAATTGTTTTATTGTTAGGATTCCCTCTAGTTATGGTACGCTAGAGGGTTTTTGATTTTTCGACCTCCAATGATTCTACAAGGGCATAGAGATCATTAAATGATTTAATGGTGGTTACTTTTCCCTTTATTTCGATATAGCCCTTAGGCCTATCCGTATCGAATAATTCAACTACTTCAACGTCTAGCGCATTTGCGATATCGGTTATACTTTTCAAAGTAGGGTTACCACTTATGGTCCGGCTGAGGGTTTCGGGTTTCACATCGAGTTTGGCAGCCAAATCGATTTGAGTCATTCCCTTTTGAGTAAGTATCTGTTTAACCTTATCCTTAATCATGATTTATAGTTTTATAAAATCAAATATACATCATAAATCAATAAAAGTATAATATATTGATTATATAATATCAATTATTTTTAAAACTAATTTGGTTTAATTGTATTTTATGCTATCTTTGATAAACATTATTAACATTAAATAGTCAATTATGATACTAAAAACTAATCAAGCATTACACGAAATTGTTAAGAAAGAAAGAAGTTCAGATTCTGTAATGGTGCTAAATCTGGAAAACCTATATGGCAAAGAGCGAACCATATTTAAAACCTCGATGGTAGTTAAAGAAGTGATACAGCAATTCCGATGGATAAATAAACTATCTGAAGGGATGCAGTCCAAAAAAAGATTGGATTCAAAAATACTTTACATGGTGCTACAATGTGTTGATGAAGAAAATACACTATCCTTCACGGATGCAATAACCTACTTCAATCAACTGCGGGAATATGAAAACCTGAAAGATTATTTAACTCCCTGGTGTTCTGATTTGCCCTATATCCCTTGTGAAACCAATATGGCCCTTTTAGGTATTGATTTGAGCATTTTAGAAAAAAGTAAGTTGTATGATAGAGACATTGCCCGTGATGAGGTGGTAAACTTCTACTTAGACATACAGGATCCTATTTATGGTACCGGCAATATCACCGATTTTGTAAAAAGCGCAAAAACGAAAGTAGAGGGTTTCATTAATGATCACATGAGCGGTTGGAAGGTGAAATAAGAAATGGAATATTTCACTTTAATTGTGTAATTGTCAACCAGATTGTCAACTCAATTTTAAAACCCCCTATTTACAGGGGGTTTGGTGTTTATTTGTAGCCTCACCGGGAATCGAACCTGGATCTAAAGTTTAGGAAACTTCTATTCTATCCGTTGAACTATGAGGCCATTCTGGAAATCAGCAAAAGCTGAAAACCAAGGCTGCAAAAGTAAAATTTTTTGAGCGATTAGTGATTATAGAACATGATTTTTATCCTTCCTCTTCTGTAATGAAAAATTCTATTTGTTTTATGGATATTTTTAAAATTGGACTTTAATTAGTCTAAAAGTATTCATTGGACACTTATGCAAATCGCAAACCATTCAATATAGGCTTATAATAGTATTTTTAGTCTATTTACCTTTTAAAGTTGGGTACTCAATCCCCAATTGTTCCAAATAGGAATCGTACTTTTCTTCATCGTAATAGAACTTTTCCAGGCTGGGGCGAAACTGCTTTTGAATGTCGGTATTCAGATAAATTGGTGGTTCGTCCGATGCGGAAATCATGGGTTGGTATTTGGTTTCTTTGCTTTGTTCGTTGTTGAAATAATCCCATGCCTTTGTTATCAATTCCGGTTTTAATAACATATCCAAGATGGTCATGGCTTCTACCTTAGCTCCGGCCGTAGCCCCTTTGTGCGCAATGGGAGTTGCCATAGCAATAGCGTTACTCCAATGATGCCCCTGCAAACCCGGAATGTTCGAAGGATAGCGCAAGGTAACGGTTGGCACTTTCCATGATACATCGCCAATATCATCCGAGCCACCGCTAACCAATTCTTTTGAAGGTACTCCCAAGTCATCCAATTTAGAGCTTAAGCCCAACGTATCTTTGGAGTTGACCTCTCTCTGTACGGCTTTGGCCAATTGCTGATCGGCATCTGACCATTCAGGGAGTCCCACTTTCTTAATGTTTTCATACATATTTTCCGCAATCACTTTGTTAAAGTGCCGCGGCCATGCCGTGCCCAATATTTTAGATTTCACTTTGGTCTTCGTCATCAGCGCAGCACCCTCAGCTACCTGATTGGCTTCTTCATACATTTCCATAATTCCCTCATAAGTAATATCCCTGAAATAATACCAAATGGAAGCTTTTGAAGGTACTACGTTGGGTTGGTCGCCTGCGTCCGTAAACACGGAATGGGAGCGCTTTAGCGGATGCAAGTGCTCTCTTTTGTAATTCCAGCCAACATTCATCAATTCAGCAGCATCCAATGCACTTCTTCCTCTCCAAGGTGATCCGGCAGAATGTGCCGCTTCCCCTTCAAATGAATATTCCACAGAAATAAGTCCGGTCCCAGTAGCCTGACCCCAAGATACGGCCAAATTATTGGCGACATGCGTAAAAATACAGAGGTCGATGTCATCGA
The DNA here is from genome assembly GCA_041747755.1 of Arenibacter sp. GTDB lineage: Bacteria > Bacteroidota > Bacteroidia > Flavobacteriales > Flavobacteriaceae > Aurantibrevibacter. The sequence goes on from JBGTEN010000141.1 coordinate 12,629, forward strand.
AAAGTCCGTCGCGGGTATACCATGCTTTTGCGGCTACCAATTCCTCTGCAATTCCGGGCCAAATAATAAGCGTGCCTTTTATGTCTTCCCGCTCCATAAGCTGCTTCACCGCTAAGGCTGCCGTGATGTTAAGTGGAATACCGGAATTATGGCCTTCTCCGTGCCCGGGTGCCCCGTCTACCATGGGTTTGTGGTAAGCAACGCCGGGATACTGCGACGCTTTAGGAATACAGTCTACATCACTTCCCAAGGCAATAACCGGACCGTCTCCATTGCTCCACTTGGCAAACCAAGCTGTGGGAATACCGGAAACAGCTGAATCTATTTCAAAACCATTTTTGCGTAGCAATCCGGTAAGGTATTTGGAGGATTCATATTCTTGAAATCCTAGCTCAGCAAAGCTGAATATTTTATCAATCATAACCTGAGTCTGTTTTTCGTTTGCTGCTACGATTTCCGCAGCTTCAGATTTCAGTTTTTCAATTTGTTTTGTGGAGTATTTTTTTTGTGACCAAATAGGTTGGATGGCC
>JBGTEN010000142.1:0-2612 GCA_041747755.1 Arenibacter sp.
CAAGGTATTTCTCAAGAAACTATTACAAAATTAACCAATACTTATGCCACGGACAGTGGCGTAACTTCCAAGTTAGAAGAAGCTTCCAGACAAAAAGATAGTGGTCCGTTGACCTTTCTCGAAGAAATGGTACCCGATAACGCAGTTTTTGCAATGAGCGATAATAGCTTAATGCTTCAAGTAATCTTTTTTACCATCTTTTTGGGTATTTCTTTATTACTGATTGGAGAAAAAAGCGCTAAACCACTTAAAGACTTTTTTGATTCCTTAAATGATGTGGTGTTAAAAATGGTTGATTTAATTATGCTTAGTGCTCCTTATGCTGTTTTTGCATTACTTGCCAGTGTAGTGGTTTCTTCCAGTGATCCGGAATTGTTACTGGCATTGTTAAAATATGCCGGGGTGGTCGTATTGGGTTTAGTACTAATGATTGGTTTTTATTCGTTAATTATCACTACGTTCACAAAATACAGTGCGCTAACTTTTTTAAGCAAAATTAGTCCGGCGCAATTGTTGGCATTTTCAACTAGCTCCAGTGCCGCAACACTTCCTGTAACAATGGAACGTGTTGAAGAGCATATAGGTGTAGATAAAGAAGTATCTAGTTTTGTACTGCCGGTAGGAGCTACAATTAATATGGACGGAACAAGTTTGTATCAAGGAGTTGCAGCTGTTTTTATTTCACAAGCTTTGGGTTTTGATCTTACTTTCAGTGATCAATTAACTATTATCCTTACCGCTCTTCTTGCTTCGATTGGTTCTGCTGCCGTCCCTGGTGCCGGAATGGTTATGTTAGTTATCGTATTGGAGTCCATCGGTTTTCCGGCTGATAAATTGGCAATTGGACTTGCCCTTATTTTTGCAGTAGACCGTCCGTTAGATATGTGTCGAACAGTGGTTAACGTTACAGGAGATGCCACAGTTGCCGTTATTGTTGCTAAATCACTTGGAAAACTAGGGAAGCCGAGGGTTAAAAATTGGAATGATGAAATGAGTAATTAATTTAGTCTCATTTATATACTCCAATCAAATAACTTTAGATGACAGCCGCGAAACAACAAAACGATCTTGCCAAAGAGCATCCTAATTTATTCAAAATAGATGCGAATTTAGATCTTCTAGTTAAAAAGATTGAACTGTTAAGCTATGTAAATCCGATAAATATGGAGAAGGAAAAGCAGCGCTTTTTTTCTTCGAAGTACTTAAGTAATCCCCAATTTAGTTATCCAAAATTAAAGTTTAATCCTTTCGTATTACACCGTGAATTCTTTGCCCAGCCTCTGGAAAAAATCAAAGATGAAACTGCGAGAAAACTCTATCAAGATATTATCTATTACTATTCCAATATGATTCAGTGTATCGAACATATTGGAAATCAAAAGAAATTCTATTACAATTCCCTTCGTGTTTTTGGAACTCCTACTGAAAAAGATGTACAAAACGCTCAATTCATTCTTCATTACACGGATGAAGAAAGCAACTTTTCCATGGAAAAAAAATATTCTTCGGAAGATGCAAAAACCTATTTTGAGCATTTTATCAGTCAGTATAATTTCCCACTTAAAATTGGATTTTCTACGAGTATCGCTGCTGATGCCATGGTCTGTAATAGCACACAGACGCTGCTAATTAAAAAGAATGCCAAATTCAGTAAAAATCAACTATTGACACTGGCCAACCATGAAATAGGGGTGCACTTAGTCACAACCTACAATGGGCTATCCCAACCCCTTAAAATATTCAGTAACGGATTTCCCAGAAATGTAGAAACTCAAGAAGGGTTAGCTGTTTTTAGTGAATATATGTCTGGGGCTTTAACTTTAAAAAGACTTAAAGAGTTGGCTTACAGGGTTATGGCATCAGATAGTTTAATTAAAGATTATACTTTTTCAGACACTTTCGACTTGCTTCACAATCTATATAAACTGAATAAAGATGATGCTTATACTATAACGCTAAGAGCGCATCGAGGTGGTGGCTTTACTAAAGATAGATTATATCTTAGCGGACTCCGTAAGATTTTTAAAAGACATCTGAAATCCGAATCTATGGACAATTTACTAACAGGGAAAGTGGCAATGGATTATGAGGAGGCAGTTATACATCTAAAAAATCTAGGACTTATTAAACCAAACATCCATCAGAATAGAGCCTTTTTAGAGAATTTAAATACCAATAAAACTTTAGATTTTATTTTGAACAATTTAAAGTAAACTATTCTAAAAATTTACTTTTCAATTCGGGAGTAGGAATCATACATTCATCTTTTCTTCCAAACCATTTATATCGATTAGCGGCAACATAATCATAAATGCGATTTCTAAACCCCTCGGGAAGCCAAGTAAAAATGTATAAAAGTTTCCAAATGCCTCCAAAATCCATGGCAATTTTTAGCGCTGCTGTGGATTTGGTATAATAAGCAACGCCAGGTTCAATGAGCACAATGGAATCTACTTTTTCGGTATCTATGCCTCTTTCTTTAGTAAGTTTTTGTCCTATATCACTTTGCAGGGCAGCGTAACGGAAAGTATCTTTTTTATCACGCTTAATGACAAATAGCACCGCTCCGTTGCAGAGGTTACAAACCCCATCAAAAAGAATTATTTTATTTG
>JBGTEN010000143.1:0-7459 GCA_041747755.1 Arenibacter sp.
GTTCAAGGCCCAACCTCTAGAACCTTTACGGAAAATGTTGCGCCTTACGCCTTATTTGGAGATATAAACGGAAATTACAGTGCAGGATCATTAGCCAATGGAAGCTATTCGCTTACAACTACTGCATACACCGGAAGTAACCGAACCGGTACTAACTTAGGCTCTACCACAATAAACTTTACCGTAGGTGCTGGTGCCTCAACCCCCACGCCCACTCCTACACCTCCTCCAACAGGGAGTAGTTTAATTACCTCTTTTCAACTTTACAACGCAAATACAGACCAACCCATAAGCACGCTGAGTAATGGAGGACAAATAGCACCCTCAAGTATTCCTTTAACCATTGTAGCTAATACCGCTTCTAGTGTGAGTTTGGTGCGATTTCAACTCACAGGTCCGGTAAATGAAACAAGAAATGAAGGATCCGCTCCTTTTTCATTATTCGGAGATGTTGGAGTAGATCTAAAAGGTAAAACATTACCTGTTGGTTCGTATACTCTAAGAGCAACACCCACAACCAGTAGTGGTGCAGGTGCTACTGTAACCATCAATTTTACTGTAGGCACAAGTACAGCCACATCTGCAAAAGTAGCTGCATTTGCCTATCCAAATCCAATTGAGAACAGTAAAGTATCGGTACAATTACCACAAAAAGAATATGGAACAGTAAACTATAGTCTTAAAAATACTTCCGGAGTTGAGGTTGAAACCGGGAAAGCTCAAATAATGTCTTCCGAAGATCAAGCAGATGTGAACTTATCTTCTTTTGATAGAATTGTTCCTGGAGTATATTATCTTACAGTACATTCTTTAAACGGAACTTATACCATTCCTATCATTAAGAAATAAATAAACTAGTATTTTACCAAAAAGGAATGCTGACTCAAAAGGTCAGCATTCCTTTTTTTACTTTTATCCTTCACGTATTCTAATAAGGTTTTCCTTTTTTGTTCCTCAAAATTGCTAATTCCAGAGCATAAAAAAGCCTTCCATTTCTAAAAGGCTTCTTTTTGTGCCACCTATGTGATACCCGAAAACAAAAAAGCCGACTCTTAAAAGTCGGCTTTTCCTTTGTACAGGCGGAGAGACTCGAACTCTCACACCTTGCGGCACTAGATCCTAAGTCTAAAACATATAAAACCAAATAATCCTAAAAAGAACCTAATTTAATGTATTATAGGTAGTTAACATTTTATATGGTATTAATTATACTCAATCAATATCATAAAAAGTGTTACCCATGTGTTACCCGGATTGTTTATCTTTATGAAAATTATTTGGAATATGGCTACTCTAAAGACCGTTTTACATACCAAAATTAACACTAAAGGATCAAAGGACTATCGCTTGGCTTTACGCCTTACTGTTAACCGAAAAAAAAGCTATTATCATTTAGGTCAAAAGCTGGAACCAGAACATTGGGATGAAGAACGTGAAAAAGTTAAAATAACTCATCCAAGACATAAGGAGATTAATAGGTTAATAAGGAAAAAGTATGACGAAATAGAGGATGTCATTTTTGCATTGGAAACCTCTAAACAGAACTACACTGCTGCTCAAGTAATTAATTCTATACGTAGAAATACGCAAAACTTATCTTTTTTTGAACTTGCGGAAGAACATGTAGAAGACTTGATTAAAGTAAATAAACATAACAGGGCAATCTCCGATAGAAGTAAAATTAACAGGATTAAGGAATTTGTAAAGAACCGAAATTTACTGTTTGAAGAAATTGACGAGCATTTTTTAAAAAAAATGCATATTTATCTTAGTAATACAGCTAGCATATCCGAAAGATCGGTAATGAATATTTTTGTATTAATTCGCCTACTATTTAACATTGCGATTAGTCGAAAAATAGTTGATCGGAAATTTTATCCGTTTGGGAAAGAAAAAATAAAAATAAAATACCCACAAACTATAAAAATAGGTCTCGACGAAAATGAGATTCTGAGAATAGAAAAACTCGAGTTAGTTAGGGAAATGCCTATTTGGCATACTCGAAATGTGTTTCTTTTTTCTTTCTATATGGCTGGTATAAGGATTTCAGACGTATTACAAATGCGCTGGACAGACATAGTTGATGATCGATTGTACTATAAAATGGGTAAAAACAATAAGGCGGATTCCTTAAAGCTTCCATTAACAGTAATCCGAATTCTTGAATTTTATCAAATGGATAAAAGGGGGAGCACGGATTACATTTTTCCATATTTGAAAGACCTGCCTCGATTTGATTCCAAGACAACTTACACACGCATTAAATCCTCTATAAAAAGACTGAATTCCGATTTGACTATTATTGCCGACCTTGCGAAAATCGATAAAAAGATTACGAATCACATCGCCCGACATAGTTTTGGAAATATCGCCGGCGATAAAGTTTCTCCTCAAATGCTTCAAAAATTATACAGGCATACCCACCTTAGTACAACAATAGGTTATCAAGGCAATTTTATCCATAAAAATGCAGATGAAGCATTAGATGCGATAATTAACTTCTCGAAATTATAATGACTTTGCAAACTAAACATACTACCTAAAACAAAATTAATGTACGTAGTAAAGTGGTTGAGAACAGCGACTTAAATGTAATGCTTCTTATGCTATTCATATTAATGAAATGATACTTATTATTTGGTATACTATGCCGCTATTGCAATTTTAAGTTAAATATCTTCTAATACGACAACTTGAATTAATGTATTATGACAATCCTTAAAGAGAAAGTTCTTAACCATAATAATTGATATTCTCTAAATTAAGGATTTCATTATGATATAGCACACCTTGGGAATTTCCATTCTATAAAAAAGCAACCATATAACTTCTTTTTAATCTAACCTATAGAAAGCTGAAGATTTTTTATACCTAAATATTTACTTAAATTGAAATATTAACGTATTATTTACATAAGGTATATCTTACTTTAACAAATTTTTAATAATTTTAAATAAGAAAAATGAAACCAATGTACATTTTAAAAAAAATTCTTTTGATGACTTTCTTTTGTTCTTTTTCGGGTTGTTCCGATGACGAGCCACAACCTGGTTGTTACCAAGAAGACAATAGAAAGATAATAGCCACAATTGAAGATGCCAACGGGATAATCAGAGAACCCTCCGAAAGCTTCTGCTCTAATGCATTTACTATTGACCCTGAAAAAGAAGAAGATTTTAATCCAGTTGGCATTTTTGGAGCATGCAATCTAGCGGAAGAATTTCAGATAGATGGGGCTAATGTAGTGTTCAGCGGCTATGTTTATGAATCTTTTGAAACCGAGAATATCTGTGCTGATTTTTTTGAAATTACAGAAATGCGTTTTAGCAATCCTTGAAAATATCAACAATGAGAAAAATTACTCTAATTCTTATATCATTTTTATTTCCCTGTTCGCTTTTGGTGGCACAGAAAAGAGTAATATCAATCGAAACAAATGTTTCCCAAGAACAACACCTTTTACTACAAAGCTCTTTAAAAGAATACCAACTAGTTGAAATTGACTTATCGAAACTCAAATTGGATTTATCCTCATTGAGTGAAACCAGACTACTTTGGGATTTAACAGATGGTAAAGAGTTTGATATGCTGATATATCCAAATGATATTCGGTCATCCACCTATACTGAGGCAATAGTATCAGAAAATGATATCATTACTCAAGAAGAGCTTGAAGTAGTTACATATAAGGGCTACTTATCCGATGGGAATTCCGTTAGGCTGACTATTGATGACAACTTTATATATGGAGGTATCGAAACCAATAACGGTACCATGGTTATAAAGCAATTGAAATATTTCTTGAATGATAAATCTATCTCCCAAAACATACTGGTTCTTTATGAATCTGGTAAGGTTAAAGAAATAGAAAGCGTATGCGGTACCCCAAATAATACAGAAACATCAGAAAAAGTTGAAACCGTTATGGCCAACTCAACTTCTGCGGGATGTAAGATTATTGAAGTCGCCTTAGATTGTGATACGGAATATTGGAATATTTACAATGACAATTCCTTCAACATGATGTTGGGTGAAATTAACATGATTCAAAATATGTATGAGAATGATGTAGATGCCATTTTAAGCGTTACAGCTGCGCAAGTTATTATTGGGAGTACATATATCTCAACTAACGGGAGTACAATTATTAACGAAATCAAAAATTTATGGTCTTCCTCATCTTTTAGTTCTATACCAAGAGATTTAGTACACCATTTTTCCGGCAAGTTTTTAAGTATTGGCTCTGGTCGTCTTCTCGGTCAAGCTTCAAATATCGGTGATGCTTGCGTAGTCTCGAATCCAGTATGTTTTACGGCCGACGCCGTAAATGGATTTTATACAGTATCTCATGAAATCGGACATCTCTTAAACGGAATACATCAAGATGGAATCAATTGTGGCAGTTCAACTACGCGAAGTACGATGTGTCAAGGTGAGGTAAACCAGTTGTTCTTTTCCCCAGCATCTATTTCTAGAATTACCAATTTCATAAATTCTAAAACTTGTTTTAATATCAATACTGCTTTTATTTCCGGTGATAGTGGTTTGTGCATAAACAACACTAGAACCTACAGTTTAACAAACTTTGAGGCTACAGCTGGCACCACAATTACATGGAGTGTGAATAGTAGGCTAACCATTTTGTCAGGTCAAGGAACTAAAAATGTTGTGGTAAAAGGAACTGTAAATGGAAATGGGGTAGTAAGTGCAGTTCTGAATTACCCTGGATCTTGCGGATCTATTACAGAAACAAAGAATGTTTTAGTTGGCCCCCCACTTATGACAATAACTATATCCGGGCCGGACCAATCTGGTAACATTACAGCTACGGCCAATGGAGGAATTTCGCCATATACTTGGACACTAAATAATAACACTACATGGACCACCAGTTCAGCCATTACTAGTCGATATGTTGGATGTAATGGAGCATATTTATATGTTCAAAGTTCAAATTCCTGCGGTTTAGGAAGCGGTTCTGCTTTTGTTCAGCCTTGTTCAGGAGGCGGCTATTATGCCACAGTTTATCCAAACCCGGTAAGTAATGAAATAAAGGTCATAAAAAATATTGCTAAAGAAGATTACAGAAATTTAAATTTAGCCTTTGAAGAAAGTCTTTTATTAACTCTTTACGATTTCAGTTCAACAATCGTGAAGTCAATGGAGTTTGGAGCGTCATTGGAAGAATTAAATTTGGATGTAAGTGATTTGAAAAGTGGCAACTATTTTCTTAAAATTAGCGGAAAGGACTTAGAGGAAGTTCATCAAATAATAATTGAATAATAACATCACAACAACCAAGGGAATTATCTTTTATTCCCTTCTTTAAATTCATATTACTAGTTGTGTTTCTGTTCTGATATAACTTAAACAGCTCATTCTTCACCCATCATTTATATCCGTCAATCCTTCTTTATTAAAAAAGCTTTGTAGTACTAAAGTTAAAACTAGTGAAATAGCATATCGCATTCAAATATTCTGTTTCTTATATTTTAGTTAAAAAAATAGACTTGTAAAATATTCATTAATAAGCCAAGTTTACTTATGACAATTCTTAACTCCTTATTCCCTTCTCTCTTTTGTTAATAACTAGCCAAACTGAACTTTTAGCTCAATATATTTTAATACTATTTACAACTATAAAGTACCGAATTTTATCCTCCTCATATTTTTCAGCTATATTTGGTTCTATTTACTATAACTGTATGTTTATCAATTATTTGTGAATAAATATAGTACAACTAACCCCCTTTAATCTTTACTTCTTTTTACTTTTATATCAAGAATTCTTCAAAAGAAAACAAAAGCGTTTTTGTTCATTTTTTAATACTAAAATCACAAAAATGGACAACATTAAATTAGAAGAAAAATTAGATAGAATTGAAAAATTACTCATGGGATCCAAAAAGGTACTCACCTTGGAAGAAGCCTGTGATTATACAGGTATTTCCAGAAGTTATCTGTATAAATTGACCTCTAAAGGAGAAATTCCGCATAGTAAGCCCAATGGCAAAATGATATTCTTTGATATCGATAAACTGAACAAATGGCTCCTACAACAAAACAGGAAGTCAAAGCAAGAGATTCAGGAAGAAGCCAGAAAGTATGTGCTGGATAAAAGGAAGTAATTCCACTTCTATTTCACTTTAAAACTTATTCTATGAAAACAGTACCGTACTTACGTGTGGGCACTTCGTACTATAAACTGGTGCAGGCACCTACCATAGCCGGACACTTTAATGAAATCCTGGTGCATTGGAACATAGAGACCATCCGCCAAGACCATGGAAAGGATTATCTGAGCAAGGTTCCAAAGTACGATGGTTTTACTTGTATGCCCAGCCATCTAGAATTTAAACAAGAACATAAAGGCTTCTATAATACCTACTCCCCTTTACCTGCTATCCCAAAAGAAGGAGAATATCATACTTCACTAAGTTTCATCAAACACATTTTCGGTAAGCAGTTTGAACTGGGATTGGACTATCTGCAATTGCTTTACACTAGGCCAGTACAGATGTTACCTATAGTATGTCTGGTTTCCAAGGAGAGGTCCACGGGCAAGAGTACATTTCTAAAATGGCTCAAGGCCATCTTCGACAACAACATGACCTATCTCACCAATGACAGTTTCAGCAGCCAATTCAATGCGGATTGGGCAAACAAGCTACTTATTTGCATAGACGAAGTACTGTTCAACAAGGAGGAGCTTACCGAGCGTATAAAGTACCTGAGCACTACGAACATAAACAAATTGGAAGCCAAGGGAAAGGACAAACGGGAAGTGGAGTTTTTTGGTAAGTTCGTACTATGCAGTAATAACGAGGACAACTTTATTAAGATAGACAGAAACGAGACCCGTTTTTGGGTCTTGAAAATTCCCATACTCAAGAAAGAGGAGACGGATTTCCTGAACCAACTGATATCAGAAATACCTGCTTTTCTAGATTATCTGCAAAAGCGCGAGCTCTCCACGGAGCATACCACCAGAATGTGGTTCACCGCCAAACAGATAATGACAACTGCACTGAAAAGGTTGGTCCAGAACAATCGAAACCGAGTCGAGAAAGAACTGGCCAGTATCCTGATCAGTGTCATGGAAAAGTTCGAGCTGGAGCTGATACACCTTTGTCCCATCGATGCGCTGCACCTGCTCAACAGGACACGCGTTAAAACTGATTTAACCCAGTTGCGGAAATTGCTGAAGAATGATTGGAAACTAGTCAATCAGGACAACTCCAACAAATACCAAAAAGTGACCATTTTGAACGATGGGGATATCCACCTGATCGATGCCAAGGGAAGGTACTTTACTGTGGAAAAGGACTTTTTGAACAAAAATTTTGATGATATGATGACGGAATAGGATGAAGCCAATGTTTATAAGGGCTGAGGCTGTCATCAAACTGTCATCATTTTGTCATCAAAAAAAATAATGATGACAGAAAATACAAATAAA
>JBGTEN010000144.1:0-1954 GCA_041747755.1 Arenibacter sp.
CTACCGCATTGAAAATCGTAAGATTTAAACCGGCACCGGTAAAATCCTTTAAATCTTCCATATTGGTATCGCTCCTGAGAAATACCGGTATCTCTCCTAATCCCTTCCCTAAGATCTTGGTAAAACTGGTTTCCAGTTGTGTAACAAAAGCCGGACTTAAGGTCATTTTATCCATGGCTTCCCGTAAGATTTTCAATTGTTCCAATTGGTATTTTTCTACTTCGGCCTCCGGCGTATTTTTGGAACGCATGTTTTCTGCCTGAGCAAACATGGCATTCAAAAATTTCCAATAGGTGGTATTTTGCCCAGGCATATTTTGATCCATATGAGCCCTAAAAATACCAAATGGTATCACAAGGCCTTCAACCACCATGTCGGGAAACATTTTCTTCAACTGCCCCAAATTAGCAGCTTTCGGCCCGCAAAGTTTCCCGGATTCACTTGCATCCACGTCCCGAAGGTTTAGTATGTTGGTCTCATCCAATCGAATTTGCTCCACCGGCACTTTTATCTTCTCCTCACTTCGTTTTTTTGTGGCGAAAAGGTTTTGCTCCTCCAAGGTCATGTCGCTTGCTAACTTAATAACAACATTTCCTTTATTGGAAACCGCATAAAAGACTTTTTTGCCACTGTACTTTCTTAGTGCCTGTAAATTATCTCCAGAAAGTGCCGCATTGGGAATTCCCAAATTTCTGGCCAACAACTGCACATGGGAAACCATATTTCCTTCGGATACAGTGGCTATGCCGGCAACAGGTTTCAAATCGGCCGGAGGGCGTTGAAAGATATAAATTTTATCAGAATCCACTTCAATGCCATCCGGTGAGCCTGCCACCACGACCAATTCTCCGGTAGCATAGCCGGAATTTAATCCTCGGAAAGTGCTCTGGTTGGGAATATCAAGTACTTTATTGGTTAACTCGGACTCCTTGGCTAAAATATCGCCTAATTCACCTACACTTTCCCCTAAGTAAAGAGCAACAGAGCCTCTAATTTTATCATCTGTAAAACCATAGGCCAGCGGCTCAAAATCGGTATAGCTATCCACTATTTCCTGATAATTGGCCTTCACCATGGCAGCACTCCATTCTACTGCACTACGCGCATTTTGCAAAACTTTAGTGAGTTCTCCTAAAGTCATATCATCCGTTTTACCCGGGGCAAGCGAGGCTTCAATTTGATCCCACTCCCAAAGCTCAATATACCCGGCTCCAGCGGTAGCCATAGTCAAGTAATAAATTTTTGAGAGTAATTCGCTGATGTTGGCAGGTTGCCAATTGGGAGAAGCTTTAAAAATTAGTTCCTCTAATTTTAGAGAAGCGTCCAGTAATTGTAAACGGGCCGAAGCTCTTTTTTCTGTGAATAGTCCTTTACGTATATCCAACAACAATTGGGCCGTCTCCGGAATCAATTGGGCGGGTTGGGTTTCCCCATTATTCTTTAAGACGTAGTCTTGAATTATTTTACCAATAGGGGTATTTTTTACTAAACCGGTCTTTTGCTGTATGGATTTAATGTCGATTGGCTTATAAAATTTAGTCATGGAGCTTACCAATTCATCCAATTTGGTATTTACCTCCTTGTCAAGTTTTGCTGTATTAGCTCGTTTGAAAGCCTTTACCTTTTCAATATCCCCAAACTCCGGTTGCCCGTGAATTTTCACCCTAAGGTCCATAAATGGGGTATGCAAATCGGAAATGACCTTGGACTGACTACGGATTAATTGAGATAAGTTATCATCACCGCTATGCGGTACATCTTTTAAAGACTGCCGTATTAAAAAATAATTTTTAGTGATATGCTCATCTTTAGCCAATAGCCATTTGTAAAAGTCAATTCCCCATTCTTCCTCATCTTCCACCTGTACAGAACCTCTATAGTATTGCCCTTTTTGAAGAATCCACCCATCATCTACCGTTCGCAAGTACTTGTCTAACTGATATTGTTTTAGTCG
>JBGTEN010000145.1:0-2875 GCA_041747755.1 Arenibacter sp.
ACCTCCCTGAACATCAGAGCAAACGCAACTCCGGACACCCAAAGTATGCGACTGGTACTCTCCGGTGCACTTTCCAAAGCAATAACAGAAAACGTAGCTCCTTTTGCCCTTTATGGGGATATTAACTCAAACTATACTGCACAAATCTTTGTGTTGGGTAGTTATACCCTTACGGCAACGCCATATTCGCAAACCTTGCTTAATGGTAATCAGGGTACTCCCTTTACCATTAGTTTCGTAATGACAGATGTAGATCCTGTTTGTTTAGGCTTCGCTCCCGAAATATCAGAAATCAACAATGTCACAAGTTGTTTCGAAGCCAATGGCGCTGCCACCGTTTCTGATGATGGAAACCTTGGAAGCATTAACTATCTATGGAGTCATGACAGCAATCTAAATTCTAATACTGCTATCAACTTAGCACCGGGAAATTATTCTGTTACAGTTTCCAATGAGAGCTGCTCTAAAATCCTGAATTTTAGTATTCAGCCGCCGGCACTACCCAATGTTTCATTAGCTTCATTTAGCAATGTCTTAGATAATGCAGCTCCATTTCAATTAACCGGTGGACTTCCTACAGGGGGCACTTACAGTGGTATCGGAGTCAATAATGAAACCTTTGAACCTTCTATTGGTGCAGGAACCTATACCATTACCTATACCTACACCGATAGCAATGGTTGCAGCGCAAGTGCCAATAAAAATATTACGGTACAGTCCACAAGCGTGCTATCTACCACAGGCTTTGTCTTGGTAAATGCTATTACCAATCAGGATATTATGGCCATTACCAACGGAATGAGTATTGACATAAATGCACTGCCCACCACCTCCCTGAACATCAGAGCAAACGCAACTCCGGACACCCAAAGTATGCGACTGGTACTCTCCGGTGCACTTTCCAAAGCAATAACAGAAAACGTAGCTCCTTTTGCCCTTTATGGGGATATTAACTCCAATTACAATGCACAAACCTTTGTGTTGGGTAGTTACAGCCTTACGGCAACACCATACTCGCAAACCTTGCTTAATGGTAATCAGGGTACTCCCCTTACCATTAGTTTTCAACTAGTATCGTCGCCATTATTGGGTCTTAAAGGAACGCTTGTTTCAGAGACCAATGAGGCCGCCAATCTGCCTAAAAATAACAAGTTGGAACTTTATCCAAATCTCGCATCGGAGGAAACTAGACTAAGATTTACAAATCCAACCAAGATTGAAACCGTCATGATTTTTGATATGACCGGAAAACTAGTCGGGAATTTTAACGCCAATGAAATGAAAAGCGGAGAAGAATATATTTTAAGTGTTTATTCAATGCAGTCGGGCGTATACTCTATAAGAACGATTGATGAAAATGGCCGTATTTACGAAAAGCGACTTATTGTGAAACACTGATAAATTTTTAAAAATAACCTCAAATGGAAGAATCTTTTAAAAGGTTCTTCCATTTTCTTTTTAATGAAAAAATAATAAATCTAAGTCGTTTCACTACTCCCCCACTAACCCCTCCAACACCTCCCATACATTCTCGGCCAAAATCTGCTGTCCTTCCACTGTTGGGTGAATACCGTCTGCCTGATTTAATTCGGGAATGCCACCCACATTTTCCAGTAAAAAAGGGATTAGAGCAATGTTATTCTTTGAGGCCAGTTCGGGAAATATATTCTTAAAACCGGTGGAATATTCCATTCCCATGTTAGGCGGAATTTGCATTCCTGTAAGCACGATTTTGGTCTCCGAGTTCTTTTCCCGCACTACATCTATAATGGCCTGTAAATTATTTCTTGTTTCTCCTAAGGGTATCCCGCGTAGCCCATCATTGGCGCCCAATTCTAATACAAAAATATCCACATCCTGCGTTAAAAGCCATTCAATACGGTTTTTTCCCCCTGCGGTAGTTTCTCCGCTTAAACCGGCATTAATCACTTCATAAGGTAAATTTAGAGAATCCAATTTTCTCTGTATAACCGCCGGAAAAGCTTCCTCGGGATCTAATCCCATACCTGCAGTTAGGCTATTGCCAAAAAACAATATTTTTTTGGTATCGGTTTCCGTTTTCTGTTCTTCAACTTCCTGCTGAACAGGCTGATTTTCCATCTTTTTTGTTTGACTATCACCGCAAGACACTGTTGTAACTAATACCAAAAAATAACAAAAGATTAACAGGGTTCTCATAGGGCGGCAGATATAAATCAAAATCATTTCTTTAATTTGACCGCTTTGGAATATTCCATTTTAAAGCGGTTCAATGACAAAGATATTAAACGTACAGCACCTGGAGAAAAACTACCACAGTGGTTCAAAAAAACTTACTGTCCTCCACGACATCAGTTTTAGCGTAGAAGAAGGCGAAACCTTTGCTATTGTAGGGCCTTCAGGGAGTGGAAAGACTACCCTATTAGGACTTTGTGCAGGACTGGACCAACCGGATTCCGGAACTATTTCTCTGTGCGGAACGGAACTAAATGGTTTAAGTGAAGACGAACGGGCTTTACTGAGAAACCAACATGTGGGATTTGTTTTTCAGGACTTTCAGTTACTCCCCACGCTTACCGCATTAGAAAATGTTGCAGTTCCCTTGGAATTGCAAGGGGATAAAAATGCGATCTCAGCAAGCAAAGAATTATTGAATAAAGTAGGTCTTGGAGACCGTTTTAACCATTACCCCTCTCAACTCTCAGGTGGAGAGCAACAACGAGTTGCGCTTGCAAGGGCTTTTTCTAACAATCCATCTATCCTCTTTGCGGATGAACCCACCGGAAACTTAGATGCAGAAACCGGAGAAAAAGTGGTTCAGCTGCTTTTTCAACTCAACAAGGAATTGGGCACCACCTTAGTTATGATTACCCACGATTTAGAACTAGCTGAAAAA
>JBGTEN010000146.1:0-12269 GCA_041747755.1 Arenibacter sp.
TTGGCGTGTATTTTAAAAACAAATCCACTCAAATTTTTTTCATTTGCTTCTACCAAACGTTCTTCTGCTTTTTTTGCCCTTGGAGAGGGAGCAATCTCTATAAAGCAATCAAGAAGTTCTCTTACCCCAAAATTGTTTAATGCTGAACCAAAAAAAACAGGTTGTAATAATCCATTTAAGTATGCGGTTTTGTCAAAGTCAGGATACACCCCTTTTATTAATTCCAAATTTTCGCGGAGCGTTTTGGCCGCTTTTTGGCCAATGATTTTTTCCAACTCGGGATTTTGTATGTCATCAAAAGCGATAGTATCTTCAATGTTTTTCTTGCTATCCCCACTAAAAATATTAATGTTCCTCTCATAAATATTATAAATGCCTTGAAAATCGTACCCCATACCAATTGGAAAGCTTAATGGGGTTACAGTTAAGCCCAGTTTTTGTTCAACTTCATCCAAAAGATCAAAGGCATCTTTACCCTCTCTATCCATTTTATTTATAAAAACAATGATGGGGATTTGTCGCATTCTGCATACTTCAACCAATTTCTCAGTTTGTTCCTCTACACCCTTGGCTACATCTATAACAACAATAACGCTATCAACCGCAGTTAAAGTTCTAAAAGTATCCTCGGCAAAATCTTTATGACCGGGAGTATCAAGAATATTAATTTTCTTGTTTTTATAAATAAATGCTAGAACCGAAGTGGCCACGGAAATTCCCCGCTGTCTCTCAATTTCCATAAAGTCGCTCGTAGCAGTCTTTTTTATTTTGTTGTTTTTTACTGCTCCGGCCTCCTGTATGGCACCACCGAACAGAAGAAGTTTTTCTGTTAGCGTAGTTTTTCCCGCATCCGGATGGGAAATGATACCAAAAGTTCTACGTTTCAGTATTTCTTTTTCAAAGCTCATTTTTAAAAATTTGTACAAAAATAGCTTAAATAGTAAAGTTATGGATTGAATGTTAGGTAGAAAATAAGTGTTGGGTTTGAAAGCTTGTTTATGAATGATTATTGATTTTAGTTGTAAAAACTAATAACTTGTGATTTGAAACATGGGCTCAAAAGGGATATTATCGATAAAGAGTAATACGCCATGGCAGCTGGAAGTCAAATACGTATTTCATCGACAAATATTGACTTTAGAAGATATTTGGGCTCTTACTATTTGAAAACAATTTGACTTTAAAAAATTTAGGTATATCTTGCGAGCGTTTTCCAAGAAGCCCCACTTCTTACATTCTAAATGCCCTACACTGCCATGGTGATAAGTTTAAATTACAAAACTATCATTTATGGGAAAAATTACTTTGTTGAAATTAAGACCTTCTTTCAAATCCTATTTAGGACTATTGGTGTTATCCCTTCTTTTTTTTGTTAATACAGCCTTTTCGGAGTCTTATATTGTAAAAATAGCTGTGGACTTTTCTCCTGCCAAATCTATAAATACTCCTTTTTACAATGTGGTTATTGACTCGGACGGTGATGGTATATTGGATTCAGTTGAAGACAAAAATTTGGATGGAGACAATAATCCTGCGACCAATCCAACAGATACTGATGGAGACGGAATTCCTGATTACTTGGATTTGGATTCTGATAATGACGGAATTCCTGATAATGTGGAAGCGCAGACAGTTAAAGATTATATTCCTCCATCTGGATTGGACCTTAATAATAATGGCTTAGATGATGCTTATGAAGGAAACTATGGCTTTGGAATTGTACCTGTTGATACTGATGGCGATGGTATTCCTGACCATTTAGATATTGACTCAGACAATGACGGTATTTTGGATAAGGATGAGTCCAGTGTTTTGAGCTCTGAATACGACTGTTCTACAATACCCAATTTAAATTTTTCTCAAACGCCAATTTTAGAAAGCGGAGAGGAGTTAATGGAGGGAGCCGTTTACAGATTTGCAAACATTACAAATAATATAGACGCATTAGTAACGATTGAAAAAGTTGTTAACGGACAGATAAAGTTTCTGGATCAAAATGAAATTGATCCTGAATTTTTTAAGCCTGAGGTGTTTTTTACTACTACCTCAGAAGAAAGGAGACCTTATGTTGATTTTAGGTTCTCTTTGGTGAATTCAGGAACAACCAATCCTATTGTTTTAAGTGAGTTGGTGGCCAATTTCATTGATGTTGATGGTAATCAAGAATATCAGGAATTTAATCGGTTTGATACGCCTGCCAGCTTTACCGTTGATGCGGTTCGGGATATTACAATTGGCAATGTGCCCGGTGGTTTATTAGTGACTGGTGGATCTACCGAATTTGACGGAATTTCAAATCAAAATCCTTCTGTAAATATAGCTGTTGAATTTGTTGATATTTCAACTTTTGTCTTTCGGTTTGGTATTCAAACTTCTTTAACAACCGGGTTTACAACTGATGTTGCCAGGCAAGCGGGAATTCAATTCTCCTGTCTTAACAATTTCCTGAATCCCCAGACTACGAGTTTTAGTATTGATGTAGATAGTGATGGTGATGGTGTGCCCAACAGATTAGATATAGATAGTGACAATGACGGAATTCCGGATAATATTGAGGGTCAGCCAACTATTGGTTATATACCCCCGAGTGGAATAGACGCTGATGGTAATGGCCTAGACGATGTTTATGAATCTGCTCCTGGAAGTGGTGAAGGCATTACTCCTCAGGACACAGATGGAGATAGTATCCCGGATTATTTAGATTTGGATACAGACAATGATTTGGTTCCGGACAGTAATGAGGGGCATGATTATAATTATGATGGTATTCCGGATCGGGTAGCCATAGGAGTGGACACGGATGGAGACGGATTAGATGATGGTTACGAGGGCGATGATGTAAATGACGGTTACAACGTTAATGAGGGCATAACAGATCCATTTACGGAACTTCCAAACTTAACAGGTGAGAACGATGCTAACTACCGAGATATTGACGATGATGGTGATGGAATTCCTACACCTGATGAGGATGCAGATGGCGATGGCGATCCTACCAATGATGATACCGATGGTGACGGCACCCCTGATTATCTTGACCCGGACAATGGTAATCCTTTAGATTTGGATGTTGTTGATGATCAGGTCAGCACACCTTTGGATACGACGGTTGAAATTGATGTTCTGGAAAATGATTTGGGTATCCCTTCGGATGGCACCCTTACCGTAACTCAACCAACAAGCGGAACGGTAACAATCAATGATGGTGGAACCCCGGATGATATCACAGATGATACCATAATTTACATTCCAAATCCCGGATTTGAGGGTACCGATGCATTTGAGTACACCGTTTGCGAAACCAATGGCAATTGTGATACTGCAACGGTTACCATAATTGTTGGGACTCCGGAAGAATTAGATGTGGTCGATGATCAGGTTACAACCCCAATGGATACGACCGTTGAAATTGATGTTCTGGAAAATGATTTGGGTATCCCTTCGGATGGCACCCTTACCGTAACTCAACCAAATAGCGGAACGGTTACAATCAACGATGGTGCAACCCCGGATGGCATCACAGACGATACCATAATTTACACTCCCAATCCCGGATTTGAGGGTACCGATACATTTGAGTATACTGTTTGTGATGCTAATGATACTTGTGATACTGGAACTGTAACGATAGTTGTGGGAACACCTGAAGAATTGGTGGTAGTTGATGATCAGGTTACAACCCCAATGGATATGACAGTTGAAATTGATGTTCTGGAAAATGATTTGGGTATCCCTTCGGATGGCACCCTTACCGTAACTCAACCAAATAGCGGAACGGTTACAATCAACGATGGTGGAACCCCCGACGACATCACGGACGATACCATAATTTATGTACCAAACCCCGGTTTTGATGGCACAGATACCTTTGAATATACTGTTTGTGATATTAATGGCACTTGTGATACGGGAACCGTAACGATAACAGTCGAAGCACCTGAAGAATTTCTAGTGGAAGTTAACCAGCTGGTTACTCCAAATGGTGATGGGAAAAATGATTTTCTATTTATAAAAGGGGCTCAAACTGTTCCCAATAATACATTGAAAATTTTTAATCGTTGGGGTACTGCCGTTTACGAAGGTATAGGATACAACAATCAGAATAATGTTTTTGATGGTAGATCCAAGGGGAGATCTACAGTGTCCGCTGGTGAGACTCTTCCTTCCGGTGTTTACTTCTATATCTTTGAATATCAAAAAAATCAGGAAAATATTATCGATAGTGGTTATATTTACGTCAGCAATTAAAATATGGAACAATCTAAAATAAGAAAAGGAATTTTCCTTGTCCAGCTATTTTTGTTTACTACTATCACTCAAGGTCTTTTTGCACAGCAAGATGCGCAATACACCCAGTATATGTTTAATACTATGAGTGTAAACCCAGCTTACGCAGGCTCTAGAGGGCAACTAAGTATTGCCGCTTTATATAGGTCGCAATGGGTAGGTTTAGATGGAGCACCAAAGACACAAACCTTAAATCTTCATTCCCCAATACGAAATAGTAGATTGGGGTATGGTGTATCTATTGTTAATGATGATATTGGAAATGGTACGGTTCAACAGACCTATTTCGATGGTGTATTATCCTATACCATAGATGTTTCTTTGGATGCTAAATTATCGTTTGGATTAAAAGCAGGTGGAAACCTTTTAAATTTAGATTTTAACGGACTTCGAAATTTTGATTTGGAACCTACGGCAACAGATAACATAGAAAACAGATTTTCTCCTAATTTTGGTGTAGGTATTTATTATCATACAGACCAGTTCTATGCCGGTTTATCAGCACCTAATTTATTAGAAACAAAGCACTTTGATAATTCTGGAGGAGATGCCAATTCAATTGACTTTTTATCTCAGGAAAGAATTAACTTCTATATTATTACCGGTTATGTTTTTGATCTTAATCCTAATTTTAAATTTAAGCCGGCCTTGTTAACCAAAGTGGTTGGTGGCGCTCCTCTGCAATTAGACGTTTCAGCTAATTTTTTGTATAACGATAAATTTAGTTTTGGAGCAGCCTATCGTTGGGATGCTGCGGTAAGTGCATTGGTTGGATTTCAAATTTCAGAGCAGCTTATGCTTGGTTTGGCCTATGATCGGGAGACAACTGCCTTGGGTGGCACCCAGTTTAATGATGGTTCTTTTGAGGTGTTTCTAAGATTTGAACTTTTGAAGTCCTATCAAAGATTTGTGTCCCCACGTTTCTTCTAAATGTAATACTGATGATAAAAAGAATTCGTTTAGTCTTTATCCTTGTTAGTTTATTCTCTGGAATTACTTCTGCACAGGATCGACTCATAAACAAAGGGGATGGAAAATATGAAAGCTATTCCTTTAGCCCGGCGATAGATATTTACAAAAGGGTTCTTGATAAAGGCTATGCATCGGCAGACTTACTAAAACGTTTGGGAAATTCCTATTATTTCAATGCTAATTATGATGAGGCGTCCATTATATATAAAAAACTGGTTACCGAGTTCCCTGGAGAAGTGGGACCTGACTATTACTTTAGATATTCCCAAACATTAAAATCTCTTGGAGATTACTCCGGCGCAGATACCAACATGACTAAGTTTACGGAAATTACTTCCAAGGATGATGTAAGGGCATCACTTTACAGCGCAGACAGGGATTATTTAAAGGAAATAGAAAAAAACTCAGGAAGATATGAACTAACCCCATTTAAGTATAACACGGTTTACTCAGAGTTTGCTCCCGCTTTCCATAAAGATGGACTCATATTTTCTTCAGATAGAGACACAGGCAATTTGGCCCGATACAGACACACTTGGACAGCAAAGGATTTTTTAGATTTGTATTTTGCTGAAGGAGACAGCTCCTCTGTTATGAGAGTTTCAAAGCTGGACAAAAACATAAACACAAGGTTTCATGAATCAACTTCCATTTTTACTAAAGATGGAAATACAGTTTATTTTACCCGCAATAATATCGTTGAGGGAAAAACCAAGAAAGATAAAGAAGGAACCGTGCGATTAAAAATTTTTAAAGCTTCACTGGTAGATGGAATCTGGACTGATTTTCAAGAATTGCCTTTTAACAGTGATGCTTATTCTGTAGCAAATCCTGCTTTAAGTCCTGATGAAAAAACCCTTTATTTTGCTTCGGACATGCCGGGCACTTATGGAGAATCTGATATTTTTAAAGTAACTATAAATAGTGACGGCACCTATGGAACGCCTGAAAATCTCGGAAATAAAATAAATACCGCAGCAAGGGAAACTTTTCCTTTTGTAACCAGTGAACAGATTTTATACTTTTCCTCAGACGGCCATCCGGGTCTGGGAGGTTTGGATGTTTTCGCCACAAAAATAGCTTTCGGAAAATTCAACAACACGGTTGTGAATGTTGGTGAATCTGTGAATAGTAGTATGGATGACTTTACATTTATTTTTAATGAGGAAACCCGAAGAGGTTATTTTGCCTCAAATAGAAAAGGTGGAATCGGCGAAGATGATATTTATAGTTTTTTAGAAACCAAACCATTGGAACTAGATTGTAATCAGCAAGTTACGGGAACTGTAAGAGATAAGATTTCTAATGATTTGCTGGTGGGAGCAACAGTTAAGGTAATAGATGAAAATAACAACGAGATTCTTACTACTATTACGAATAGCTTAGGCACCTACAGTTTACCAGTTAATTGTAATGAAGGTAATTTTGTGAGAGCCTTAATGGAAGGTTACGTTCCCTCAGAGGAGTATTTGGGCGTGTCGGATGGTAAAGACATGATTATCGATTTTTATTTGGAAAGGGATCTGGTTTCGGCAGGTTTTGGTGATGATTTGGCTAAACTACTTCAATTAAGTACTATCTATTTTGATTTGGATAAATACAATATTCGAAAAGATGCAGAAATCGAAATACAAAAGGTTATTGCCGCTATGGAAAAGTATCCAAGTTTAAAATTAAAGGTAAATTCGCATACGGATAGTAGGGGAAGAGATGAATATAATTTATGGTTATCTCAGAAGAGAGCTGAGTCTACAGTAGCTTATATGATTTCACAAGGAATTGCCAAAAATAGACTTCAAGGTCAAGGTTTTGGTGAGTCAAAGTTAATCAATCAATGTGGTAATGGGGTAAATTGCTCAGAAGCAGAACACCAGCTTAATAGAAGATCCGAATTTATTATTTTGGAATAGATAAGAGCAAACAATTTTTTGATAATGCGGACTTTAGAAAGTCCGCATTTTTTTTGAAGTAAAAGAATAAGTTCCCTTTTAAACTGTTACTTACAGTACTATTTTTTTTCAAAAACTTCTATTTTTAGTGGTGTTTAGTTACATAGACATATTATTATCGTGGTTTGACAACATTTTTTTTCTGAAAGACGAGGCGTGATTTAGTTTTATGATTGTTAAAGCGTATTTTAATCAATTTGCTAAGGAAAACCACTATGCTCGTCCACAGAAAAAGGAACTATTTTCCAATTTCAGTTATAATTTTTTTACTCCTCTCATTAAGTTCAGTTTCTTTGCTTTCTCAAACTACGATTTGGAATGAAACCTTTACATTTTCGAATGGGGTAACCACAGGAACCAGTACCGGTGTAGCATCTTCAATCTGGACCTCTGGTAATGGTGCCGAAATAAGATCAAACCAAATAGAGACAAGAGCGCCCAATGCCAACGGTTTTTGGCTTAGTAATGCAATAAATATAAGAGGTTTTTCAGATATCAATTTAAGTTTTACAACTGGAACTAATAATATTGAAACTTCAGATCGTTTTTCCTTTCGATATCGATTAAATGGAGGAGCATGGGTAGTTATTGTGGCTCCTGTTTTAATCCCAAACGGAAGTTATTCTTTTTCCATTCCAGCAGGAAATACATTGGAATTGGAAGCGCTTTTTCAGACAAATGAAAATAATGACAGATACCGCTTAGATAATGTTTTACTCACTGGTACACCTCCCGGATGTTCTAGTGTGGTGGATTATGAGTTTTATGATTTGGTTCCTCCCGGAAATACAGTAGATAATATTCCAACCTCTGGTGCTACCAGTACAGGTCAAGTGGGTGATTTTAATGTGAATACACTTCAAAATGCAATTACTCCCGGAGATGCAGATACCTTTGCGATAAGATATAATGGTTACATTCAAATAGGAGTCGCTGGTTCATATACTTTTTTCACATCTTCGGATGATGGTTCAAAACTATTTATTGATGGTGTTCAAATTGTAAATAACGATGGACTCCATGGTATTCAGGAGAGGCAGGGAACGGTGACTTTGGCCACAGGGCTTCACGAACTAAGGGTTCTGTTTTTTGAAAACACGGGAGGTCAATCATTGCAGGTGCAATATCAGGGACCATCTATTGGTAAGCAAAATATTCCATTTTCTATACTTTCCAGCGATTGTGTAGCGCCGGTTTTAGATACAGATGGAGATGGAATACCAGACAGTTCTGATATAGATGCAGACAATGATGGTATTTTAAATATAAATGAATGTGGTATAACCTCAGGCGGCGTGGTCCAAACAGCCACTAACATCCAACATTTTACTAATGCTTCAAACGCGCAGGGTGCACCGGGAACTACTTTTGCAAATAATCCTGTTTCAGTTTATCCTGGCTCCAGCTCTGTATTACTTCTTAGATTTCCAACCCCGGTAGCCGTAGGCACGCAGGTACGGGTTTTTTTGGGTGCGGATCCTGCTGTGGCAACTTCAGATATGCAAATTCAGCGCTCAAATGCGGGAGGAGGCAATACAGGGTTTTTGGCAGGAGCTAATGGAATAACAAGTGGTAGTATAACTCAAATTACCTTTACTGTTACAGGTAGCCCGCTAGAGTATATGCGTGTTGAGGCATACCAGATTGGAGCACGGGTGTATGGTGCTATATTTGGTGATGGGGGTTGCCTCATGGTAGATACAGATGGAGATGGCATCCCCAATTATTTGGATCTGGATAGTGATGGGGACGGTATACCGGATAATGTAGAAGCACAAACTACCATGGGATACACCGGACCCTCTGGGGTAGATAGTAATAGTGATGGTTTGGATAATGCCTATGGTACAAATGGCTTAATCCCGGTGGACACCGATGGGGATGGGATTCCTGATTTTTTGGATCTGGATAGTGACAATGAGGGAGCGAATGATACCGTAGAGGCTGGATTAACGCTTTCCGGTCTGGATTCTGATAATGATGGATTAGATAACGCTATAGATATGACCGTTGGATACGCAGATCCAGGTGGTCGAATTAAAAATCCTTTGAACACCGCTGGGGGTACTATTGCATTACCCGATTTTGATAATGATGCCCTAACCGGTGGAGATGTGGACTTTCGTGATGCTGTAAATGATGCCATAAATTTTCCACCATCCATAACAGCTACCGGAGAGCAGCTGTATTGTCCTGGTGTGGCAATTCCCATTGTAGAAACGGTTTCCATTACAGATCCCGATGACACCACCTTATGGTCTGTGTACATTCAAATCGCTACAAATTATAACAATGGAGGGGATGTCCTTTCCTTAACGGGTTCTCATCCGGGAATAACAGCTACCTGGAACGCTCCCCAAGGAAAATTGAGCTTGGTAGGTCCGGCAACTTTAGCGCAATTTGAAGCAGCTTTATTGGCAGTTCGATTCAATACAACAGCACCTTCTGTATCAGGTACCATGAAAGAATTTTCTATTGTACTGGCAGAGTTTAATTATTTGGAATCTACACAACACTATTACGAATATGTCCCTGCCTTGGGAATAACTTGGACTGCGGCCAGAGATGCTGCAGCAACCCGTACTTTTTATGGGTTACAAGGATATTTGGCAACATTAACAATTCCCGAAGAAGCCGATTTGTTGGGAGAACAATCCAGTGGTGCCGGATGGATTGGCGCCAGTGATGCAGACGTAGAGGGTGTTTGGAGATGGGTTACGGGTCCTGAAGCGGGAACCCAATTTTGGAATGGTGGTGCGGGAGGAAATACAACCCCACCTTTTAATTATGCCAATTGGAATAATGGAGAGCCAAACAACTCAGGGAATGAGGATTATGCCCATATCAATGCCCCGGGCACAGGTTTTGACGGTTCTTGGAATGATTTATCAAATACCGGTGCAGCCAGTGGTAACTATCAACCAAAAGGATATTTGGTGGAATATGGGGGCATGCCCGGGGATCCACCAGCTCCCAATATTTCTGCAGTAACCAGAATTTGGGTAGATAATGTTGCCCCAACTGCAAGCAACCCTGCTCCAATTACGGTTTATTGTAGCGCTGATATTCCGGCACCGGATATTCTTGTTGTTATTGATGAAGCAGATAATTGTACCGTTAACCCAACTGTTACGTTCATTAGTGATGTTTCCAATGGAGGAACCAATCCGGAGATTATTACAAGGACTTACAGAGTAGCTGATGCTGCTGGAAATACAACAGATGTAACCCAATTAATTACGGTACAACCAATTACAATTTCAACCCAGCCAGCTAATAGTACAATTACGGCGGGAGGTAATACAGGATTCAGTGTCGTTGCCAGCAATGCAGATACGTACCAATGGCAGGTGAGCACCAATGGAGGGGTGTCGTTCTCAAATATTATAAATGGAACAAATTATTCCGGAGCTCAGACAGCCAATTTGGTTGTAAATTCAGCACCATTATTATTTAACGGATACAGCTATCGGGTTCTTGTGTCTAATGCTACTTCAGGATGCCCTACTATGAGTTCTAGTTTGGCAGAATTATCTGTTAAAGTTGCCTCGGTTATCTCGAACCGAAAGATTACTTATAGAGTAAAAACTTAAAAAAGGGTTAATTGCGCATATTAGGATAGCTCCAGAATGCTCTTATTTTCCTAATTTTTGAAGATTCTGGAGTTGTCCTACATCGTTAACATCCCTATTTACATTATTAAAAGTTTCATTTACAACAATTATTAGTTTGGGTATTTCAAGCATTATAATTTTATTATTTATTAAATTAAGTGCATTTAGGACGGTCCTGTAATGCCGATACTCATTTTAAGCAAAAATGGTTCAAATTAGGCTTTTAGTTGTTATTAGTATTCCTATTTTCTTTTCATGGCCTGCTATAAGTCAAAATCAATCTCCTATTGCTAATACCGATAGTTATGAAACTTACTTAAACAAAACCCTTACTGTTACCGCTGCCAATGGACTTTTGACTAACGATATAGATCCGGATGGGGGGTTTCTTGTAGTTAATCAAACACCGGTTAGCGGACCAACTACTGGAATATTGACTTTGAGTAGTGATGGTAGCTTTTCTTTTATTCCTTTGAATGGAAATTCTACTCCAGTTTTTTTTGAATACGAAGTATGCGATGACGGCACACAAAATCAATTGGTATCGCGATTCGATTTTAATACCGTTCCCTTAACAACCGCCACAGTTGGCCCCAATGCAACCGCCATTAATCCTAACGCTGTACAAACTAATTGTGGAATACGTATTGGAAATGGTTCAGGAGGCAATGTAGGATTAGATATTGATGTTCCTAATACTAGTGGGATTTTTAATTTTACAAGTTTTGTAGCCAATTTTGAATACAGGGATCAAGAGGCTGTTGCCGATATTATAAGTGGAGGTAATTTTAGAATTTATCATATAAGTGCAAACGCATTGGGGATAAGAATAAATGTGATAAATGGAATTTCGGGAATGCCTGAAAGTTATATAGTGAATTTGGGCAATTTTGGTCC
Organism: Arenibacter sp.; assembly: GCA_041747755.1. Lineage (GTDB taxonomy): Bacteria > Bacteroidota > Bacteroidia > Flavobacteriales > Flavobacteriaceae > Aurantibrevibacter. Next base: position 11,720 of record JBGTEN010000146.1, read on the forward strand.
CGGTCTATCTGAATACAGTGTTGCCTACAAGGAAATCACAGGGGAGATTATATATACCATCAATGGAGTAACTTCAGTTTTTAGTGTGGCACCCGCTTTTTCCCCTCTTAATGTGAGTTTAGCAGGTAATGTAGCCATAGGTCGCTTTATGGATAATAGTGGTCTTAATTTACCTTCCCTTTGTAGTATGTCTTTAACAGACTCCAGTAGTTTATGCTCTATTGCTGAGGTGATGATTAGTACATATGCGTCTGTATTAACGAATAGAAAAATAACCTACCGAGTAAATTTGGAATAAATGAAAGTTATTTTAGAACTAATTTGTAAAAATAAGTTACGTCAAAATAATTTAATTAAAACTTTCGGAACCACTGATTTTATTACCTAAATCGATAAATATCCGTCAAGCAAATTAAAATGAAACCTCAGGATTAAAGTGGTATACAGTACAATTCAACACTTACACAACATTTATTTCGTCAGGCTGGCAACAAATATAATTTTGTATGATATTATAATAGAATTTAAAAGAAAAAGTGATGAAAATCAC
>JBGTEN010000147.1:0-3610 GCA_041747755.1 Arenibacter sp.
ATAAAAAGACTTTTTAGTTTACTTTTTCTGGCTGCTTTTTTTCCTTGCAAAGCATTTTTTCGGTACCAATGCATTGCCAAAGTATAAAGTATAATAAGTACAAAGATTTTATTACCTACATCTGCGAGAGCGGCTAATGCCAAGGAGTCTTCACCCAAATAAATGGCGATAAAAGGAAAACAAGATAACCCGGGCGCCAAAGAAGGCATGAGCATCATTAAAGTTCGCTTTTTGGAATCCTCTCCGGAAACCACCGTTGTTGTAGACAAATATTTTGTTGCCAGTAGCATGATTAGATTAAATACCAGTGCTAGTAGTGGAAATATCAACAAAGATCCTTTTACATCAATCTTTAGTAGTGCTACAAAAATGGTAGCAGGCAAGGCAATTGTTAGTATCAGGGTTTTTATTCCGTTGAGCTGATCTTTTCCAATTTTTTTTTGAAGTATAACCCCTAAAAAAATAATTACCAGTAGCTCCAAGGTTTTTTGTAGCGCAAAGTTCATTAGTGATGTTTGGATTAAGTAAGTTAAGATGTAGTTTTTTTGGCAAACAAGATTAACCCTAAAAGAGATGGATTATAGACGTATCGAGGCAATTCGCCAAACAATCCAGCTCTTTGGGCTAACACAAATATTAGGCTAGAACCTTGCCTAAAGCTTCGGTAAAAATCTTCATTTCTTCCATGGTCCCCATACTTACTCGGCACCAATTTTTATCCATAATCTTAAAGGCTCTTACCCCGACCTGTAACTCGGTCATTTTATCCAAAAATGCCTTGCCTTCCATCTCAATAGGAAAAAGGATAAAGCTAGTAGAAGAAGGAACATAAGTATATCCCATTTTTGTCAAACTTTTATAAACATACTCCCTGGCAGCTGCATTCAACTTTCTGGATTTTGTCTGAAAAGTGATATCATCCATGCTGGCTGAGGCGGCAAAAATAGAGGTGTAGGCAATACCCATGCCGCCGCGTGTAATTTCCTGAAGTTTATCAAGAGTACTTTCTTGTGCAACAATATAACCAACACGCAGCCCGGCCATACCATGAATTTTAGAAAATGTTCTGGCGATAATCACATCTTTCCCCTGATTGATTAAGGAGACCATACTTTGTTTAGCACCATCCTCTAAGAAGCCTAAATAGGCCTCATCAATAAAAACAGTTACTTTTTCTGAAACTCTAGAGCAAAAATCAAGTAATTCTTTAGCGTCTGTTAAACTTCCGGTTGGATTATTTGGATTACAGATATAGACCAATTTGGTGTCGTCATCAATTGCTGCTTCCATTCCTTTTAGATCGTGAGACCAATCTTCCTTGAGAGGTACACCTTTCCAAGTGGCTCCAGTAGCCTGAGCTACCTGAATTAAAGACATATAGGATGGGTCGGCTGAGACCACATTTCCTCCTTTCGCAAACAGTACCATCGCAGTTTTTTCCAAAAGATCTGAAGACCCTGGACCCATCATAATGTTTCTGGGATCAACACCTTCTTCCAGCGCAATTTTATCCACCAAATCAAATAATTCCTGCCAGGCGTATCTGTTGCTTTTTCCTGCCACATTCGTTAATGCTGTGAGGGCCATGGGAGATGGACCATAAGGATTTTCATTGGCATTTAGTTTGGCAAGTAAAACCTTAGGATCGGGAAAAAATTTGGCGTTGTATTCCTTAAAAAATGGACTGTACAATGTTCGTCCCTCAGAATCATACTTTAATGGTGCTTTAGGAGTTTCACTAAAGCTAAGGTGCGGCATAACAAAGGCCCCTGCTGCGGTGAGCATACCTTTTTTTAACCAATCTCTTCTGTCTAATGCTGTTTTCATAACGTTTTTATTTAAATTTAGTAAGTTAGTTTGAAGCCACCGGACTTGCATTAGCACCAAGATTTCCTGAGGCTACAATGGTATCGTCTGAGCTACTGAGATATATATTTATATGGGCATCTAAACTATCTATGTTGTTGTAAAATGCCGTGTCTGTAATAATGTAGAATTTACTGCCACTTAGCTCTCCAGAGTTACCTGAAACATTTGCCAATGTGATTAGTGTAGAACCTGCTGAATCTATACTACCTCCCAAGATAAGAGCCGGGTGCAATAAATCCGGAATTGTATTGTATAAAGAAACTTGTACTAAGGTACGATTTAATTTGTCTTTCCAAAAGACAATTCTTCCATAAACATTAGATCCATCTGGGTCAGTGGATTCAATGGTATAGGCTAGAAATTCTGTAAGTGTTCCTCCACCAGGGGCGGCCTCTAATTCGGCCTCTAATCGTTCTTGTTCACATGAAAAAATGAAGAATAATGCAAGGAGGCAGGTGATCGATTTTAATGTTGTCTTTATCATGATTATATTTTTTAGTATCGTAGTCATATAATTTTAGAAAGTAAAGGCCATACGTGCAAAATAATAGGCGCCGTTAGATCCTTGCTGATAGTTAGAGTATAGATAGAATCCACGGGTTTCTGCTCTTTGGATATCCGGATACTCATTAAAAATATTGTTACCACCAACAGTTAAACTTATGTTTTTGGTTGCCTGATATGTTATACCCAAGTCGGTTATAAATTGAGCACCAAATACTTGATCAGGAAAACCGAAAGAACCATCACTCAGGGTAATTTCTCTGGCAAAAAGGCTGGTGACTTTGCCGAAACGAGTACCGCGTAACAATGCAGACCATTTACCGATGCCATAGGTTACCGAACCAATAAGTGTAGAATTTGATGTTCCCGTTTCAAACTGACCAATTGAGGCCCTGTCTACATATTTTGCAGCCAGCTGTTCGTCTGTAAGGGTTGTATTTAAATCGGGTAATTTTACTCCTTCAAAGGTATTTTCTCTAAATATGGCTGATAGCATTAATCCTAAGTTTCCTTGACCAACTATTGTATTGTAGTTCGCAACAAGTTCAATACCTTTTGTGCTTATATCACCGCCATTAATTCTAAAACTTGCCAGTCCATCCCCTATAATTGGCGCCAAAACCGGAGCTTCAGAAGAGTCAAATACATCTGTTTCAAAAATCCTGTCGTTTATCGTAATTTTATAAGCATCTACAGTTAACTCCAATTTATTAAATAGTTTAGAAGTAAAACCAAAACTAAAGTTTTTGGATTGCTCTTGCTTTAAAGTTTGTAGGCCTATAGCTCTGGCAGCAGAACTATTATTTGGATACAAGGTGCCATCAAAAGGAGTCAGTCCTTGAAAAAATGTAAAAGTGTGTGAATAGTTAAGTTCTTGTAGGGAAGGTGCCCTGAATCCGGTGCTATAGGAACCGCGAAGTGCAAAGTTTTTGGTTATAGAATATCTACTCGCTATTTTTCCCGTAAATACCCCTCCAAAATCGGAATAATTTTCCGCTCTAAGAGCTGCTCCTACTAGCCATTTATCGGTAACATCTAATTCAAGATCTAAATAACCTGCGGTAACCAAGCGATATTCATTACTTTCGTTTTCCGGAGCAAAACCTCTAAAACACTGGCAATTGGGACTATATAATTTTGTTGTATAAGTGCTTACTCCCGCATAAGGTAGAACAAGGGGATTACCACTACCATCCACTATGGGTTGAGAATTTAAATCCTCGAGAGGAAATCCATC
>JBGTEN010000148.1:0-2106 GCA_041747755.1 Arenibacter sp.
CATAAAATGCTGCAACATCAATTCATTTTTTTACTAATAGCTTTTATAATGAGCAAATTGCTTCTTTTTGATTTTAGTGCAACCGATAATTGGTCGGGCTGGGAATTAGAGAACGATGTGGTGATGGGGGGTAATTCTAGTAGTAAGCTTGAAAGCAGCGAAGCGGGTAATGCTATTTTTGCAGGGAAAGTTTCCTTAGAAAATAATGGTGGCTTTGCCTCATTGCAATATCATTTTCCTTCAAAAAATATTAAGGGATATAAAAAAGCGCTCATTTTTTTGAAAGGTGATGGAAAGTCCTACCAATTTAGAATGAAAGCTAATTTAAGGGATAGGGCTTCTTATATATACACTTTCAAAACTACTGGTGAATGGGAAACTGTAGAGATCCAAATAAATAAAATGGTACCAGTATTTCGTGGTGAGAAATTAGATTCACCAAATTTCTCCGCAGAATCAATCCAATAAGTAAGGTTTCTGATTGGAAATAAAAAAGCAGAGGATTTTCGTTTGGAAATCAAAAAGATCGAGTTAGAATAACTTCGTTTTGATTAAGAAAAGGAACTAAATAGTCAACCCTTAAAAACCCCATAATATAGCCTTTTTAGCGGTAAAAAAATTTTGATAATTGATAAAATAGCTCTGATACATCTTTAGTAAATAGAGCCAAAGAGATGATTTCCATTTGTTCATCATCCTTTTGAAGTTGAAACCTGCTGCTGCCAGCATAATATTGATGTTGTCGCCCACTATTCCTTTATAGAAGTTGCGATTCATGCGGTGACCGTGTTTTACATGCCCAATTATTGGTTCAATAGCTGCTCTTTTGCGATGTGCCTTTCTTAATTTATCTGTCATGTAGCGGCTTTGGTTCTTAGCTGGGGTTTTTGGTACTAATATTTGAGTTTCTTCAATTTTATTGATGCCTCGGTACCCTCTGTCTACTGTTGCTATTTTCGGCAGCTTTCCGAGCATCTTTTTCACTTGTTGCAAGGCGGGTTCTAATGTATGTCCGTCATAAGGATTTCTAAATCCCATCGCACCAACAATTACTCCAGTGGTTGTTTTAACGATGGATGCCTTATTGCCAAACTCATATTTTTTATGCTCTTTACCCTTTGAGATACAGCAGGTATCTGGTTCGTGAAGAGCGTATACTTTATCTTTATCTGTTCTTTTTTGCGCCAACACTCTTTTAAACAATTCCAAGTCTATTTGATACATGGAATGGGGAGGTAGATTTCTTTCTAACTCACGCACAAGCCTACCTGCTATTGTTTTTATCTTTTTGTCCGCTTTACGTGCCTTTGCCTTGTTTTTTGGATGGTTCCTGAAGCGTTGATCCCTGCTTAGTGCTTTTAATGTCCTGGTATAGGCTTGGCGAACCGGTAATTGCTCCTTATCAGCTATTTGCCTGCATTTATGGATAATCTTTTTATGCAATTTAGCATCTGTGGGAAAAGTGATGTTTTTTTCTTGAACGGTAGTGTCTATATTCACATGGTCATCATCTTTATCCCTTCCATTTACTCTAATGCTCTCCTGCAATATCAATTCTATGCCTGCTTCTCCAATCCTGTTACGGAAGTGAACCAACTCAGATGGCTCACAGGGCACACTGCACACAAAAGAGCTCTCTCCGCAGAAATATTGATAGTAAATGTTTTCGCTCCATTGCTCTACCACACTCTCGTCAGAAATATTACGCAAATGCTTAAGTATCAACAATCCGACCATTAGGCGTATGGGCTTGGCAGGACGACCATTATTTTTACAATACAGGTCATCAAAAGATTGCTCAAAAAGCGACCAGTTGATCTGGTTTGCCAAAATAAATAGAGGATGTTTATGGTTCAAAGTACTCTCAAAAGAGAAGAACAGACTGGTTTGGTTTTGAGCTTTTGTAACGGGTTTCATGCGTCAGTTTTTGCAAGTTTTATGTCAGGAAAATACGAAAACTTGCAGAAAAATCAAAGCTTTTTGTCAATTATATAATTGATAATCAGTTTGTTAAATAGTTTTTAAGGGTCGACTAAGTATGTTTTGCAAATTCAAAATCACTAAATCATTAATGAAAATCAAGTTTAATCTTGTTTATTATATGAA
>JBGTEN010000149.1:0-3519 GCA_041747755.1 Arenibacter sp.
GATGCAAAAGATTTTGCAAGTAATGGTACATTGATTATTTATGATTTAATGACCAAAACGGAGATCAACACCTACACAGTGGGTATTATTCCCGGAGGAATTTACTTTAACTAACACTGTGAATTTGTACAAAAAAAAGGGGTTGATAATAAAGTCAACCCCTTTTTAAATTGATTTCTATTTTTAGAAACTAATATTAATTTCTTTGTCTAAGTACATATTATCTTTTCCGAGAGTAAACATTTTTGAACTTGTAAGCAGATTGATGGGCAACTGAACTGTGAAGTCCTTTTTTGCAGATGTGCCGGTAATTTCCTGAATAGCCCGAGCCAACAAAGGCTCATTGGCATCTCCAAGAATACCTAAATTTGCCAAATCTTCATCTAAAACAATATCAGGAGTTAAACCTTCCGTATAATCAGAAAAGCCATCTGCATTTTCATTTCGACCAACCAAAGGCTGTATCGCCCATTGATTATTAGCTTTTATTCTGTTTTCCCTACTAGCATTGTAGAGATAGCTATTATCTGCATCATCTACCATGGTAATTGAAAATTCATTTTTACCGGTGGTGGTTGTGCCAATATGAACAACATCAATATAGGGTTCTAATCCATTGATTAATAGTTCGCTGGCTGAAGCAGTGCTCCTGGTAGCCAGAATATATACTTTGGTAAGATCTAGTGTATTTAGTACAGTACCTGCCTCAGTTTTATCTGCAAAATAATCTTCCAAATCACTCGCTTTAAATTCAGCTTGACGTTTGGCATTCCAGCGTTGACGAATATATAAATCTGTTGTTTTGGTACCATAAATCATACTTGCCAATAAACGAGAGGAATTAACTGAGCCTCCCGGATTATAACGAAGGTCCAGAACTAAATCAGTTACTCCGTCTGCTTTTAATTGACCGAAAGCCGTATTTAATTGCTCATCAAAATTTCTGGTAAAACCGTTATACATCAGATACCCTATTTTTTTGCCATTTATCTCAAAAGATTTGGTTAGGAAAACAGGGTTTTCGGTCAGACCTTCTTGTTTAGTTAAAACAACCTCTTCATCAGTAGGTGTAACTGTGGAGTTAGCAATTGTTGCCATATTGAGGGTATAGGTATCACTTTCTCCAAAAAGGAGTCCTATATAATTATTAATGGTTAAAGTTTGACCATTTACTCCGGTAAAAATGTCCCCTCTTTTTATGTTCTTAGTAGAGGCATCCGAATTAGGAACAATATATCTAACATATCCAAAAACATCATCACTCCCGGAGAAGCGCACCAATCCAAACTCTAATCCATTGCTTTTAGAAATTCCTGCAAAGTTTTGAACCAGTATTTTGTAATCTTCATTTAAAAAACTAAATCGATCTTGAGAGAACAACAGCTCGTTGTTGTAGAAAGTTTCCGGATTCTGAAATTGTTCTAAATACTCCGTGTAAGTTGAGGAGTTTGGAAATCTATTATCGGCTAAAACCGGAACTTCACCTTGCCAAAAATACCAGATATTCATGGCTTTCCACATAAAGTTTTGTACATCAACATTAGCGGAGGGGTCAGGATTCGGTCCTGTTGCTAAATCATCATCATTTTTTTTACAATTAACAAATAGGAATCCAAGGGAAAGAAACAGTATTGAAATTTTTTTCATAGAACTAGGGGCTTATTTTTTATTCAAACACAGCAATTACCTCATCATACAATAACTGCGATTATCATCTAATATTATCCTTACGTAAAATATCGCGAAAAGGTTTAAGTCGGTTAGAACTTCCTAATGTTTTTATCTTCATATTTTCAGAAACTGAAATCTGTAATGATTTGGCAGAAGTACCATTTATAGCTTGTATAGCTACTGCCAGTAATGGTTCTTCTGGATTGCCGAGTTCTCCTAAATTCCCAAAACTTTCCAATCGGACTATATCCGGTTCCAGCCCCTCTGTGAATTCAGAAAAACCGGCTGAATTTTCATTAGTTCCAACCAATGGTTGTAAGGCATATTTATGGTTTGGATTGGCATCAGCAACAGTGGTAAATCCAAAATCCTCACTTAAGACTATATATGGCAAAGGCAGGTCTGGCTGACCGTTGGATTGAAATGCTTGATCAGGGTTGTCTACTAAGGTTACAGAAAATTCGTTTTTACCTCTTGTAAAATCACCTATATGAACAACATTAATATAAGGAGCAAGACTATTTATAACATATTCGCTTGCCGAAGCGCTATCATCTGTAGCTATGATATAAACTTTATTAAGATTTAAACTATTTAGAGGAGTTCCGTTAATATTATTGACGAAATCATCTTCTGTTCCAAAAATAGGTTGCCATTTGTCATTCCATTTATCTCTTGAAATTACACTTCCTGTAAATTGTCCAGTGATTAAACTGGATAAGCGAATAGCAGATTGAACACTACCCCCTAAATTATAGCGCAGGTCCAACACCAAATCGGTTATTCCCTGACTCTTTAGTTCACCAAAAGCTGCATTTAATTCATCGTCAAAATTACTGGTAAAACTATTATACATTAGATACCCAATAGTGGTACCCTCAATAACTTTGGAAACTAAAATAGGATTCTCTGTAATTTGGGTTTTAGTGACTTCTATATTGGTGTCGTTAGGAATTAATTGTCCATTGACAATATCAGCAAAATTTAAGGTGATTACCTCAGGATTAAAAAGGTCCAGATTACCGGATATAATACTACCCTCACCATCTGTAACCGCAAAAAGTTCGGTGCCATTAACGGCATAAATAATATCACCTCTTTTTATAGTGGTGGCTGCGGCACTGGACCCGGGAATGATGTATCTTACTACAGCAATAACTGCATTACCTCCTGAAGGAGGTCTTGTAAACACAAATTCCACTCCATTTGTAGTAAAAACTCCGGCGAAAGAATTGAATAAAAGATCGTAGTCGTCCACTATAACACTAAATCGATCTTTTGGAGAGCGTAATGTTTGAAATAATCCTCTTGGAGTTTGGAACTGATTCAAAAACGTATAATAAGCATCTTGATCTGCAAACCGGTTATCTCCTAATTCCAAAACTTCATCCTGCCAAAAATACCAGGAATTCATAGCACTCCACACAAAATCATTAATTTCGTTAGTTAGAACTATAGGTTCTGCTTCTTGAGTTGGGGGATTACCTGTTTCCGGTACCGGCATATCATCATCGTTTTTTCTACAATTAGATAATAAAGTACTCAGTCCCAGGAATAACAATACATACTTTTTCATAGCTTTTTGTTTTAATATTCCTAAACTTGCTTAAGGCAAAAAATTATCCCAAAGAATGGGCAGCTTTAATGTCGGCAAACTAATTTGATATACGATATCTGAAATAACTTAGTTTACAATTGCCTAAATTAATTACATTCAAAGGAAATAAAAATAATTTGTAACAAAATTCGATAACTATCGTCTTCCAATTATAAAGCCAAACCAAGAAATAGTAAAAGTCCAATGAAACAAACTGAGTTCTTGAATGTTGTAATGCCTTTTCAGGATAA
>JBGTEN010000150.1:0-6197 GCA_041747755.1 Arenibacter sp.
GAGAAGAATATTGTCAGCGATTGATAGATAAATCTACTTACGAAATGAAACAAACAAAATGCCCGGAGGAAATGAAACAATTAGAAATGTTTATTACCGCCGCCAAGAAAGAAATTATGTTATTAAAATCCCAATAGATACTTATTAGATAGAATTATCAGAAATGGTCACTTACATAGCAGAATTAATTTCGCGGCATAAAAGTATACAGAATGCCCAGTGTGACTGTTGTCCAATCTCTATTTTCCAATTTTATGTTGGTATGGGAAAGATTAATTTCTGTCTTGGGACCCAATAAATAGCCTACAATAGGGCGGTAATATAGTCCGCCTTCATTTCCACTATTAATACCAAATGCATATCCTAAATCTCCACCAAATGAAAAGGAGTCCGATGGCCATATTCTAACAGAACCCGCCAAAGGTACAAACTGCACATGAGGAAAATCTACCAGAGGATTTTCTCTTTCATATTTTTCAGGAAATCCATTTAAAAATCCTGCCATAACCCCAATATCCACGACCTCCCCCAGGGCTTTCATATAACCGACATCAACTCCAACAACTTCTCCTACTTCCGAATTAAAATCATTAAAAGGCAATCCCCCTTGTATACCCAATTTTACCCCCTCTTGTGCAACTAATCCGATAATCGAAAACCACAACAAAAAACTTAAAGTTACTCCTAACTTACTCATATGCTACCTTTTATTGAAAACAAAACTATATTCTTCTTAATAAAAAATACCATCTTTGTTGCAAAAGTGAAGTAAAGGGTTGCAGAGAACGGAAATATCCGTGTTGTTTACGGGGTACACTTCTGAAACAGAGCCCTTAGCACCGGACTAGGAAGTGAATTTTGTTATATCACTTTTCAGTATCCGGATGAAAAGTACGCCAACTATGCCAAAATTCCTGATAAGCCTTAAGCTGTTTTAAAGGTGGAACATTTCCTGATGCCGAATTTCCGGACAGACTATACTTTTCATTTTCACCAACCAAAGTATCGCTCTCAAAGGTAAATGGCCTATCCGAAGGACGTTCAAAAGCAAAGAAGCTTTGATTATCATCTGCCAAAGCAACCACTATGGGCTTACCGGCAAGGGTAAGATTCGAGATGCGTTCTTCCCTTAGCTTGTTCCAATCAATAGCCTTGCTAAACCCATCCACTTCAATACCAACAACCCACGATTTATCTTTCCACGACAGCGTATCTGTACGTGTAAGATTACCTCTCTCGATTCCAAAATCATAATCATCCAGATCGGTATACTCTTCCATAAATGTTGAATCCGGCTGCATCACCAAACTTTTAGGGTATAAGGAAAGCCATTGTTTTAAGGTAGTTTGCTGACTCGGCAACTCCGGTAAAATGGCTCCTTTTAATGGCCCTGCAATTGCCTCACCGCTTACTTGCCGCCACCAGGTCTTGGTAGTTTTATCCTCAAACATCGCATTAAAATGATCCATTCCTACCAATCGAAAAGATTCAGGAGTTCCTTTTACATTGGGTTCAAAGATTCTTCCCGTACGACATACAGAACAGTATGTTACCATAATTGGTTTACCCGCTAGAGTGTCGAGTACTTGATGATGATACGCAATAAGTTGAATTGGATACGCTCTGGATTCACCATTCAATTGAATCCCCAGTACCAGCTTTTCCGATGGAATTTTATTCGATACACTGTCTACCATAATCATTTTAGTGGGAAGTAAAAACATTTTGTCTGCTACCAGTTTAAAATTAAATTGCCAAACTAATAGAATACAAACCGCCACAAAACTTAGGGTTACCCAGCGCTGCGATTGATACGCCCGGAAGATTCCTGCTATGGCAAGGGCGCCAAAAACGATTCGAAAAACCCATCGCCATACATGCAGGAAGTAAGCCAAATCTATGCTGTACATTTCCTGACTCCCAGGCATGGGCATAATGAAGTAGACTTTCAGTATCTCAAAAAGGATAAGCCCTATGATGCCAATATAAAATAGCTTTTTCATTATGTTAATAATGTCTAGAACAATTTAATAGAAGTGAATTTTTAAAGGAGTTTGAAAAGAACATCTAAGCGCTTTCAAAATTAAATCTCACAAGAAATACAGTATGTTTATTGAAGATTCTACTTTGTTGTTATTTGATTTTTTTTACATTAAAGTACTATAATTTCACGTAACAAGTTAACCTGCCCGAGTTAGCTTGTTATGTGAAATCAGTTAGAAAATCATTAACTCAACTCAAAGATTATCTTTAAACAAGTCAAATATAGATAGTATGGCTATTGCATAGAATTAACAAAAAAACAATAAAACTAAGGAAAAGTTAATTCTATTAATAAGTAGACAAATTGGGTATGCTAAGACTTATTTGCATGAATTTATTAGCCAATTAAGAGCAGCTAAACCCAATCAGGGAACTTTAGATTACACAAAATCACTATATGCGATAAGCTAAAAATTAAAAAACCTTTAAACAAAATTGAAGGCCATTTTGGCAACTATATACATGATGAGACAAGAAATTAAAATTTTTTATAGTACTGAAATAGTACATTTTTTTTAAAAGATGTGTTTTACATGGGTCATACCACCATCAGTTCGGTAGTATTAATTCTCCCTTAGGGCCACGTAATGCGATAGGCAGTGTGTAGTTTTCTGTTCTTTAAATCATATATTTATTAACATTTTATAAACATATTTTGAATAAATTACATGTTGCCACCATCCCTATTTTCATAGGTGCTCATCGTTAAACTGCAAACAAGCCCTTTAAATATGAGGGTTGCGTAGTATTAGTGCGCTACAAGTTTCTATTAAGGTGTTTAAATTTGTATGTTATAGCGTGTAATTTCCGTTTGTGTATCTCATAAAAAACATTACCTTTGAATTGTTAGGAATAAAAAAAGGTGTCCTAGTCGCCAAACGAGAAACACCTATTTTATTTTAATCGCTTGCTAGTTTATCGGTTTAAAACACCATCCTGATAAGATGTAGAAATAAGGTTCAATTCCTTTTGCAAGCCCTTAATTATACCGCAAGGTACTAAATTTTTGACTTATGACAAATAATAAGTATGAAATAGCTATTGAAGCCCTAGTTGAACGTAGGGATGAATTGATGAAAGAAATAGAGATTTTAAACTCCTCTATTGATTCACTTAGACAAAAAAGTGAAAAATCAGTCTTAAAGGAAGTTTCGGAAAACAGACAAATTGAACATAGCTATAAGTCGACAAATTTGAGGGGCTACGATAAAGGAGCGCCGTTAGCTCAAAAACTAGCATTCTTTTTAAATAGAGAGAAAAGATTTTTGCATTTTAGAGAAGTAGCGGAAATGGTAGTTTTTTCAGAAAATTCTAAGGAAGACCCTTCTATACTTGCTAGGAAAATGTCCTCCGCCACTCAATCATTAAAAAAGAATGGTACCATTGTTAAATATCAACATGGAAGCCAAAATAGGAATAGCTTCTGGGGTATTCCAAAATGGCTAGACGATAATGGAAATATTAAAGAAGAATATTCTTTTAATGAAGAATATTTAAGCTCTACTGGCTCTAAGACAGAGTCTGCGGATTTATTTAATATACAATAGAAGCCCCTAATCGTAGTAGGGGCTTTATAACGAATATAAAATTGCACTTCTATTTTTTAGCTTTTCGCTTCATAATTGCATCTACCTTTTTCTTATCTACACCAAAAACTTTACCGTTCCTGGCATCTTCAAGTAAAAGGTCTAAATAGCCCTGACTTAAAGCTGAGTTGTCTTTGTATTTAACTCGTAATGCTTCTAATCGCGAGTGTAAGTTCTTTTGCACCGCTGCATAGGCAGGGTCATTATAAACATTTTTCAGTTCCATAGGATCATTTAAACGGTCTATCAGTTCCCATTCATCCTCTACAAAATAATAATGAATTAGCTTATATTCTTTGGTAATAATAGCGTAGTGGCGGTTAACCATGTGTTCCGCAGGATATTCATAATAATGATAATATACGGCATCTCTGGTCCATTTTTCTGCATCCCCAGTAAGCAAAGGAATTAGGCTCTCTCCCTGCATATCATCCGGCGCAGAAATTCCGGCTGCATCCAGAAAAGTTTGGGCGAAATCTAAATTTTGAACCAGTTCATCTGACTTTACATTGGGTTTTACCTTTCCGGGCCAAGCCACCAGAAGAGGCGTTTTAAAGGATTCGTCATATACAAAACGTTTATCATACCATCCATGTTCTCCCAAGTAGAATCCCTGATCTGAAGTGTACACAATTATGGTATTCTCCATTAGATTGTTGGCTTCCAAATAATCAAGCAATCTCCCTACATTTTCGTCTACAGCTTGTATAGTGCCTAAATAATCCTGAATATACCGCTGATACTTCCACTTCATTTTATCTTCCTCGGTCATCCCGGGATATGCTTTCTTAAAATCGGCATTGACTTTTCCATAAGCCTTTTTATAGTTTTCAGCCTGTAGGGGATTCAACCTATTGGTCTCATAAGCATAGCGTTGCTTGTCATACCCTATTTCAGGAATACCTAACTCGTCCATAACCTCAGGAAAAACTTTATTATCTCCGGCCCATGCCATGTGGTGAAGAATATTCATTTCAGCCTCTTTTGCAGGGTAGGTCCGTCCTGAATAATCATCAAAAAGGGTGGCCGGTTCAGGAAAGGTTCTGTTGGTAAACTCCTCCAAATGCCGTTCGGCCATTAACCAAGAACGGTGAGGAGCCTTATGAAGATACATCAACATAAACGGTTCTTCTTGCTTGCGCTCATTTTGTAACCAATCCAGAGTCATGTCTGTTATAATATCCGTAACATAACCTTCAACTTCAATATTTCCCTCATTCTTGGTAATAAATTCAGGATTGTAATATGCTCCCTGTCCGGGTAAAATTTTAAACTGATCAAACCCCTTTGGATTGTTGCCAAAATGTAGTTTTCCGAACATGGCTGTTTGATACCCGTTTTGCTGAAGAATTTGAGGAAAGGTTACATTGGTAGAATCGAAATGAAAATGATTATCTATTTTTCCATTTAAATGCGAATGCTTCCCGGTAAGAATAGTTGCCCTACTTGGTGCACAAATTGAATTAGTAACGCTGGCATTGGTAAACAACATCCCCATTTTGGCGATGCGGTCTATATTGGGTGTTTCTATTAAGCGATTATCATAAGCAGAGATAGCCTGATAGGCATGGTCGTCTGACATTATAAATATGATATTGGGTTTATTCTCCGAACTAATGGTGGCCGTATTTTTATCAGCTTTTGGTGAACAACTGTAAATGGAAATAATAACTATGCCAAACAGGAAAATCAAACTTTTTAGTTTCATCTATCTATACATTTTTATTGAAAAAATTGAAAGCTTCGTATCTAAAGTACGAAAAAAATAAAAGCGCTATGTTTTTCTAAATACAGTTCTGTCAGTATTATTAACCATTTAAGAGAAGCATCTCAAAACCGGGTTGTTCGCTAATTTTGAGAAATCATATCCGGTGTTGCAACAGTTCTAAAGCCAAGATGCTCCTGGGAAGAATCTGTAGAATTTGCCATACGAGCAGAAATACGATAACTGGCACAATAAGCCGGATTGCATAAAAAAGAACCTCCTTTTATAATTTTCTCCTGTGCATATGGATTGTTAGGATTATAGGCCCTATCTGCACCTTTTGGGTTGACCACCTTTTCCTTTTTGGAACACTCTCTGTAATAAGTAGCATTGTACCAGTCTTGGGTCCATTCCCAGACATTCCCTGCCATATCATGCAAACCCAAATCATTTGGAGGATACATCTTAACAGGAGCTACTCCTTCATGGCCATCTGACAGTGAATTGGAAAAGGGAAATTCCCCTTCCCATGTATTTGCATTTAATCCCAGAAGAGAAGTATCATTTCCCCAAGTATAAATGTTGTTTTCATTGCCTGCACGTGCAGCGAACTCCCATTCTGCCTCCGTTGGTAAACGTCTTCCAGCCCATTCGCAATAGGCTAAGGCATCTTCATAGGCTACATGAACTACAGGATAGTTCTCTTTTCCCTCAATGGTGCTATCCGGGCCTTTTGGATGTTTCCAATTGGTTCCAATTTTCCACTGCCACCACTGAGAAAAATCGATTAGATTGGTCAAAGGTTGGTCGGATTTTATAAAAAGTAAGGATCCCGGTTGCAAAATGGAGTCATGGGGTTTAGG
>JBGTEN010000151.1:0-8940 GCA_041747755.1 Arenibacter sp.
AAAACACCAACAATGGCTGTAAAAGTTTCTTTTGTGAATTAAAACAGTATGTACATTAAAACATGGATTCATTAACACAAATTGTATTAGGAGCCGCTGTTGGGGAAGCAGTTTTAGGCAAAAAGGTGGGGAATAAAGCCATGTTTTATGGAGCCATTGCGGGTACAATCCCGGATTTGGATGTGTTAAGCAGGTATTTTACGGATACGGTTACCGCCATAGAATGGCACAGAGGGTTTAGTCATTCGCTTTTCTTTTCTCTATTTTTCGCACCCCTATTTGGTTGGATTATTGCCAAAGTGGAAAAGAAAGCCAATGCAGGGTGGAAGGATTGGACGCTTCTTATGTTTTTAGGCCTTTTTACCCATCCTATTTTGGACGCCTTTACTACCTGGGGAACACAGCTATTTTGGCCCTTTGAAATCCGATTGGCCTTTCAAACTATTTTTGTGATTGATCCCTTATACACGCTTCCGTTTTTGTTCTTTCTTATTCTGGCTATGCGGGAAAAGCGGACTTCACCCAAAAGAAGAAAATTCAACACCCTCGGACTGACCGTGAGTAGCAGCTATCTGGTTCTTACTTTATTTTTAAAGGGACTAGCTTATAAAATTTTCGTCGACAGCTTAAAAGCACAGGATATAGCATACGAACAGATTTCAGTCCGACCCACGCCTTTTAATACAATATTATGGACGGCAAACATAGAAGTTAAGGATGCCTATTTGGTAGGGAATTATTCCTTTTTTGATTCCGAAGCAATCCGGTTTACGTCCTATCCAAAAAATCATGAATTGTTGGGAGATTTGGTTACAAAAGATAAGGTAAAGCGTCTTATCACCATTACAGAAGGCTGGTACACGATTACCAAACAGGGAAATAACTTGTTTTTTAATGATTTACGTTTCGGATTGTTGAGTATGGATCCCAAAGAAACCCGATTCGCTTTTTCCTATGAACTAGTCCAAGTACAGGATGAAGTTGATGTGATTGAAACACCGAAATTACGACCTGATGCGAGAAAATTGTTAGCTGCCCTTTGGAGGCGTATGTGGGGAAATTGAACATTAATTATGAAGCAACTTATCATTTATTCAGGTATTCTTGGGGTATTGCTCTTTGTTATAGCCGTCGTTTTGGGTGGACTCCAATTTGAGCAGTACAGTCATGTTCAGCAATATATCAGTGAAAGTTATGCTACGGGAGCTCCCTACGGGCCACAACTGCGATATGGCTTATATATTCCCTCCGGGATATTAATGGCACTGTTCGCCTTTTTATCCCCTTCTGTTTTACCCAAATCAGGAGTAGTAAAATGGATTTTTTACGGAATCGGCATTTTTTACGGATTAGCTACCATAGTGGTAAGTCTTTTTCCATGTGATGCAGGATGTAACCCGGAACTTATCAATCCGAGTATATCACAGATTATCCACAATGCTATGGGAGCATTGACCTATCTGATTGTTCCGGTTTTTATGGTAGCTATCGGAATTAAAGCGGCAAAATGGGCGAATGGAACCAAACTATATAAAGTATCCCTTTTTTGTGGGATGACCGCTTTTTGTTTGATGCTCGTCCTAGCCCAAAATCCCCTGGGAACTTACGTTGGACTTCAACAACGAATTATAGAAGGCAGTATCCTTTTTTGGATAGTGTATACTGCCTTCTATATCAAAAAACTATAAGCTCTTTATTTGTAAATCGTGAAAAGCATCCGCTTGTAATCGTAGCAACTCTTCGGCTTTCTTTTTCTTGTAGGCATATACTGCTTCTTCCTCGGCAATTTGCCCGTATATTTTAGAATTCAATGCAGCATCTGTAGCAAAAAGCTGTTCCCTTTGCTGCACCTTTTGGGATACCCATGTGGCAACAACACTTTCTTCTTCTTCCAGTTTGTAGTCGTAACTTCCTTTTGGAGATAGCAATTTCGCAATAATTGGGGAAGTTTCTATAGCGAGAAACAACAAGAAAATAAAGAAGGAGGGCCACCAGGGCAATTTGTTCAACGCATCGATCCGTGCCATAAGGCCGTCGAAGCCGTCGATAATAGGTTGGGAGTTCGTTACTGCTTCCGTATATTCCGCATTTAAGGTGGTAATCTGCCCTTCCAAATCCGTTATTTTTTCGGCATTGGTCACTTTTAGTTGTTGTAGTTCGGCCAGAACAGCATCATGTTTTTCCCGCTTTTCTTTGTACACCGGACCTTTTCCCAGGCGTTTTGTCCCTGCTGTACCCTCTGCTTCAGCAATGAAAGTATCGTACAAGGCATTGGTTTCAGCTTCCTTTGCGGTTACTTCGCCTTTTAGCGCCTCAATATTCTTGTTTAAATCGTTTAACGTAGGATTGTACTGTAGGGCAATCTGGTCTTTATTGGCTAAGGTGAGTTCGTTCTTTTTTTCCAGCAAAACCTGATTGATTTCCTTTTCGAAAATTTTCATTTCCAAAGGCTTGGAAATAACTACCGCAATAATTACGGCCAGGACAATTCGGGGAGCAGCCTGTAGGAGTTCGCTTTTAAAGCTATTTCTTTTTTTGATAGTGGAGACAATAAACCGGTCCAGATTAAAAATCAGCAAGCCCCAAATGAGGCCAAAGAAGATAGCGGTATACACATTGTCAAATACGGTGTAGAGGGCATAAGAAGCGGCTATAAATGCCATAACAGCCGTAAAGAAAACGGTAGCCCCAATTCCGGCATACTTGTTCTGTTCACCGGGGGAACAGCTGCTTAGAATAGCCGCATCGGCTCCCGAGCAGAGGATAAAAAAACGTTGTAACATAATGTTCTGATTTGATTGATGTTCTTATAGAACATTAGAACGCAATTTGTACAGATTTGTTACGTCGGTATTTGAGCAATTTTGGGCTTTATGAAATAATTAATAAAATAATAGCTTTTATGGTGATTTAAAGGGCATAGGAATGCAGAAATGATAGCTAATGGGACTTTAACCTTTCAATTATCTTTTTTAACAACCACCCAACCTAACTTCCGGATATTGGCTTACATCAATAGTAGTCTCCATTTTACTTTTTCTAACCAATTCAATAGCTTCTTCGGTGCTGTACTTGTGGGGGCGAATATAAAAGATGGCTCCTTTTTGCGCCAGTTCTTTTATGTACTCTACCGGATTGGGATTAGGAGTCGGTGGTATTAAAGGACCCACAAATAGTGGCTGTTCTTTTTTGTTAGCATAAGCTTGAGGAGCCATTTTTGATATCCCTTGAGGAAAAGCTTCAGCCGCTGCTCGCTGTTCATGCGTCATCCTTTTGTAAATCGTTTCCAATAGCTGCCAATCGTTAAGGGGTATGGCTCGGTTTTCAGTCGCTATAGCGTTGTATTTTTTTGCCAGGGTGTTAAATTCCATTATTTCGGATTCGGTAGCTTTTTCTATTAGTTCTTTAGATGATTCGGTACTTTTTTGAATAGTTTGCTTCACACTAAATCCAACAATTAGTAGAGAAAGCAATGGTAAAATCAATAGGCTTCGAAGCCAAATGGTTCTTTTTGAGGTGTGGGTTTTCATAACGGTAAAACGTTTTTTTATAGATGAATAATTCAGCGAATGTGCCAGTATTGGGGTTTGCGGATAGGAAGAGAAAGCCAAAACGATTTTTTGATATTCCGAGATTTCTGTGCCGACGTTCAATACGGCCCGGTCTGCCAAAAACTCATGGTTCAACTTTATGCTTCTTTTTATAAAATAGAGCAAAGGGTTAAACCAAAGTACGATTTGTAAAAGCGAAATAAAAAGTAAGTCCAGACTGTGTTTTTGAAGGGCATGCGCTTTTTCGTGAAGCAGTACCACTTGTGGAATTTGGCGGGTTTCATACTGCTGTTTGTTTAGAAAGATATAGCTCAAAAAAGTATATGGTATTACAGTATCCTTTAGAAGTACATAGACGACCTTAGGGAAATGGCATTTTGGATTTTTCCGTATTTGTTGAATGAGATAAAAAAGATTACGAAAAAATTGTATGCTGAAAAACAATACCCCAATGCCGTATAAGCTATATAGAATAAACAAACCGCTTGGTATTGTATCCTCTTTTGTTTGCAAAAAAGTCAGTTGAGAAATTTCCTCTGAATTTCCTAAGGGGATTGAGGTACCCTCCACATAGGTGGTAAATGTGATTAAAGGAATGAGGAATGCGGCTGTAACACTTCCAAGTAAATAAAATCGTTTGAAACCATGTATGGAGGTGTTCTCCAGAAACAATTTGTAAAAAGCGAAGAAAAATGCCAAACAGGCTGATGATTTCAGTACATAGATTTCCATATTTACTTCTTTTGAATTTCCGAGTCGATGATGGCTTTCAATTCTTCCAATTCTTTTTTAGAAAGGTTGGTTTCTTCTGTAAAAAAGGATACAAATTGTGAAGGACTGTTATTAAAGAAATTTTTAATTAAGCTGTGTACGTGCTTTGAGAAGTAATCCTTCTTCTGAACCAAGGGGAAATATTGGCGTGCACGACCTAGCTGCCTATAATCTACAAAATGTTTGTCCTGCATTCTTTTTAATAGGGTAGCCACGGTGGTAACTGCCGGCTTGGGGTCTGGATAGGCTTTAATTAAATCTTTCATAAGAGCGCGTTCCTTTTTCCATAATATTTGCATCAATTGTTCTTCGGAATTAGAGAGTGCCATAGGTATATTTTCAGTTACTCTACAAACATAGAGTATAAATTTAAATTCTACAAGTGTAGAGTCATTTTTTTTATTCTTGCAAAAGCTTATTGCAGCTATTGGTCAAAATCAGCCATTTCTTGCAAAACTCAAATACAAAAGTCAAATAGGGATTCAAGAATCAAGAAACATGAACCAAGAATAACGAAGCAACATTTATGCAGAACGAATTTTTTAAAAGCGAATACATTAAGTTTGCAACAGATTAAAAAGTTTGGCAATGAGTGTAAAAGAGGAGATAATTATCCGAAGTGGTGGCGTATGCGAATTATGCACTAAAACATCAAATTTAGACATTTTCGAATTGGAAAATTCCCCTACTTCAGGTGCGGAAGCTTCCATATGGATCTGTGAAACCTGTAAAGAACAGATTGAAAATCCGGATACCGTAGAGGTTAACCATTGGCGTTGTTTAAATGAGAGCATGTGGAGTCCCGTTCCCGCAGTACAAGTGATGGCATGGCGAATGCTGAACCGACTAAAAGGGGAGGACTGGCCACAAGGTTTATTGGATATGATGTATTTGGAAGAAGAGGTCTTACAATGGGCAAAAGCCGGAATGGCTGAAAATAATACCTCCGCCATTGTGCACCGCGACAGCAACGGAAATATTTTGGAAGCAGGAGACTCTGTGGTACTGATAAAAGACCTAAAAGTAAAAGGGAGTAGTATGGTTGCAAAACAGGGAACAGCGGTTCGCAGAATATCCCTGGATCACGAAAATGAAAAATATATTGAAGGCAAAGTAGACGGACAACATATTGTCATTATTACGGATTTTGTAAAGAAGATATAATGTTTTCCTCTTAGCTAATTTATGCAAATTGCAGTGCTCCTATAGTTTTAAATGAGCTGATATTTTGTGGCCATCCGAATTAGGGCCGCTGTATTTTTCACTTCAAATTTGGCGAGCAGATTTTTACGATGGGTATCTACGGTGGTTATGCTTACAAATAGTGCATCAGCTATTTCACCATTGGTTAAGCCTTCTGCTATGAGTAATAACACTTCTTTTTCTCTTCTTGTTATTAGGGGTGTTTTGATATTTTTATTTGTGTTGATGGTGGTCTCCACGGCCGCACTGATATACGTTTTTCCGTCTATGACCGTATCAATGGCTTCCAGCAATTCTTCCTTTGTGGCATTTTTTAAGACATAGCCCGCAGCACCGTTTTGAAGCATTTTTTCGATAAAGCTAAATTGATTGAAAGAGCTGAGTCCGACAATCCAGATTTTAGGGTACGCTTTTTTGACCAGAGAACACAAATCAATTCCGCTTTGATCGGGAAGATTTACATCCATAAACAAAACATCCGGACGTTGTTTTTCCAGAAAGGCCAAACACGACGCTGCATTCATAGCGTGACCCATCCACTCCAGTCCGACTTCATTTTGAAGCAGGGAGCGGATGCCTTCAATAATCATATAATGGTCGTCTACTATAAATATTTTGGTTGCCATCTATACTTCAAATTCTATATGAACTGAGGTTCCTTTTTCCGGTTGGGAATCAATTGTTAAACTGCCTTTAAGAAAATCAACTCTATTTTGGATATTCGTCCAACCGATGCCTTTTGAGGTTTGTAGCATTGTGGTATCAAACCCTTTCCCATCGTCTTCAACCGTAATGGTTAACTGCCCCTCGTTTTTTGCCACTTGAACTAAAGCCGTTTTGGCGGAAGCATGTTTTAAAATATTGCCGATAAGCTCCTGAACAATGCGATAGACCGCTATGGCTGCCGTCTTTTGTAAATTATCCTGATTCAATCCAATAGATTGATAATTGATTTGCAAGGCGCCACTTTGACCTATTTCTGTACAGAAATCTCTTAGGGCGGTATCTAAGCCGAACTTTACCAGCGATTCGGGCATCATATTATGGGCTACACGACGCATTTCCTTTATGGAACTGTCCAGCATATCCATACTGCGCTCAAAGGATTGTAGGTTTTCCGGGGTCATAATCAGATTTTCTTTCATGGTTTGAAATGAGTATTTAATTCCTGATAGCATCCCGCCTATACCGTCGTGAAGGTCTTTGGCCAATCGGGTTCGTTCTTGTTCTTCCCCTTTTAAGACCGCTTCGGCAGCGGTGAGGTGTTTTTCACGTTCTAAGTCAGTAATGCGCTGCTGTTGCAGCCTTTGCTTGTGGATATAGTTTCTGTAGAGAAGCAAACTAAGCAGTAAAATAGCCAAAGTGGCTCCTAATAAGATATAGTTCCAAAGGCTTTTTTGTTGTAATTGGAGTTGTTGTATTTGTTTTTCAGCCTCCAATTGGGTAATTAGGCTCTCCTTTTTTTCAGCTTCAAACTTGGCTTCCAATAAATTGATGTTCGATTTACTTTTTTCACCAACTATAGAATCGTTTAGCACTTCGTATTGTTTGCGATAGTTTAAAGCCTCTTTATATTTTCCTGTTTTTTCAGCAAGCTCAGCAGCCTTTAAAACCAAATCTTTCATTTCAAATTGGGATTCCAATTGTTTAGCCAAAGCAATTCCTTTTTCTATATTGTTCTTGGCATTGGTATAGTCTTGAGTATTCAAATACAAATCGGATAGTCCCATATAGGCGTACATTTCATATTCCGGGGCTTCCTTTTGCTGAGATAAACTAATAACCTTAGTATAGTATTCCAAGGCCTTGGTTATATTTTTTGTGGCAGAAAACACATCGGCATTTCCTAACTGCCCATCCAGGATAAGTATATAGTCGTCCGTTTGTATGCCCATCTCCTCAATCGCCGTATAGTTTTTTAAGGCGGCGTCATATTCTTTTAGGTATAATTCGGCAGTCGCAATATTAAACATGGAAGAGGAAATTGCGTAATCATTATTGAGTTCACGGGCAATTTGCAGGGATGCCTCTGCATACTGTTTTCCTTTCCTGTATTCCTTTAAATTGATAAAAATCGAGGCCAGATTATTGTTGGTGATACGCTGTAATCTTTTATCTCCAATGGTTTCAGCTATCTTTTTAGATTTTAAATAGTACTCTGTGGCCATTTGGAAATCGGATAGATAATGCCATTCACTGCCTACGTTAAGATAAGCTACAGCTAAATCTCTTTGATTTCCCATGCTCTCATACAATCGTAATGCGTCTTGAGCAATTCCCAAAGCTTCCCGAAACTTACCTTTGGCATTAAGAATGGTAATAGCGTGACTAGAATATGAAGCTTTTCCCCGATCATAATTTAAGGCGGTAGAAAGTGCTTTGGCTAAATCAAAATAATAAAGGGCGGAATCAGGTTGTGCATTTTCCAGCTCGGTCCCATAGGCATAGTATAAAACTACCCGGGTTGTATCTTTTCCTGAGGCTTTTAGTTTATTTCTAAGACTGTCCAGAGCTGTTGTTTGTCCAAGACATAAATGCGCATAACCCCATATGGCAAAGAGGCAATATCTTTTTACCCGGTTAAAAGGCCTGAGCTTCATGAAGGTATGTTAGGATTTAATAAAAGTAAGCTACCTAACTGTAGTTTCCATCCCCTTTTTCAATGATTTTTAATCTATATGGTTCCTTTATTAAGAAATTTTTTAATCATGTTAAAAATCCTGCTTTTAGGGGATTGTATGTCCACTTAAATTAATTGAATTTTACATTTAAGACAAGAGAGGGTACATTTTTTTCTAATCCGACAAGCCCACATTCCTAAGTATAACAATTGATGTAAATACCTCATAACATTATAAAACAAAACAGATAAAACAATGAAAACAAAAACCATTATTTTAATAGTATTTCCGGCCTTGCTGGTTTTTTCCTCCTTCAAATACGCCGAAGACATTATTGCCAAATTAGGCTTGGCTAATGATAATGCTCAAAATCACATTCTAGCCAATTTTACAGGTGGATTTCAGGATTTTGGAGATGATACCTATTTTAAACTTCCGTACGCCAAACTCTTACCTTCGGTTGTAGCCGGTGATAAAATAGGCGCAACTAAGGAACTATTGGAATATATAAGAATGTATTGCAATAGTGAAGAATTTAGCACGGCATACGCTAAAAAGCGTAACAATTTAAAACCTACTTCTGAACCTCCAAGAATGGATGAAGAAACCCTTAAAAGTATGAGGAGTTCTTTAAAAGATTTAGAAGTGTCTCTTGAAGAATTGAAGAAGAATCCAAAAGGCAATGCGCATGCTATTCCAATGTATGAAGAGATGGTAGTAGGTCAGCGCGCACAATTGGCAGAATTTGATGACCCAACACCGAACTTAACAAAATGGAAGCAGAAATTTCCTGA